>JBKUMA010000009.1:0-14509 GCA_046955055.1 Candidatus Gastranaerophilaceae bacterium | reverse complement strand
TTTTCATAATTTAGCCTCCTTTTATATTTTCATATATTATTATAACATATTTTTCCGATTTAGACAACAAACAGACCGGCTTAAAGATAAACGGAGATTGCAAACCGGTCTGGATTTCCGCTGTTTCATGACTATGACTTGCGGGAAAGTTTTCATAAAAATAGCCGTTATAAACGGCCAATCTCATATTTGGTAAAAGGTTAGTGTGTAGGAGAAAATAAAGAAAAAGAAAATGGTTATACTTCATATATGCCACCCGGTGATACATCCATAACATATATTATTTATATATTTACATTTTTTAATGTTTTTATAAAATTACAAATCTTTAAGTTTTATACCTTTACAAATTTAAATCATAAAATTGCAATAAAAAGATTTTTCAAGTAAAATGTTGTTATTAATGGAAGGGATATGAAATGAGAATTGAGGCTAAAAATCTTATAAAAATATATGGCGACAGAAGCGTTGTTAATGATGTTTCATTTGACGTTAACAAAGGCGAAGTTGTATGTCTTTTAGGACCAAACGGTGCAGGTAAAACAACTACATTTTATATGGTAGTAGGTTTGATTAAGCCGAATAAAGGACACATTTTTTTAGACGGTGAGGATATATCAGAATGGCCTATGAACATACGTGCAAAAGCCGGTATCGGATACCTTCCACAAGAAGCTTCCATTTTTAGAAAATTATCAGTAGAAGATAATATTAAACTTGTACTAGAAATGAATGACAAGCTAACTGTTGATGAAAAAAAACGTAAGCTTGAAGAACTGTTGTCAGAATTCGGCATTCTCAGACTTCGTTCATATGCTGCAGTATCATTATCAGGCGGTGAAAGAAGAAGGGTAGAAATTGCCAGAGCTCTTGCGGCAAGTCCTGATTTCATGTTATTAGACGAACCTTTCGCAGGTATCGACCCTATTGCAATCGGAGAAATTAAAGATAACATAAGAAAGATTTCAGAAGACAAAGGTCTTGGCGTTTTGATAACAGACCACAACCCGAAAGCTACTTTGTCAATTACAGACAGAGCATATGTAATATTTGACGGTAAAATCAAAATTCAAGGTAAAAGTCGTGACGTTGCCGTTGATCCTGTTGCTAAAGAATTCTATTTAGGAAAGGACTTTGCTCTTTAATGAAAATTTTTCCTAAAATAACTATCTATGATAAATACATATTTAATCAGGTTCTAATAACCTCACTAGTGGCAATTTTGTTGTTCACCGTTGTGTGGATTGCACCTGAAATGCTTTTAAATACAATTAAAAAGACTCTTGAAGGGGAATACGGAGTAAAAACAGCAATCCTTGTATTATTCTATGAAATTCCTAAAATACTGGGTAAAGCTTTTCCTGTAGGTTTGCTTTTAGGTACTTTGTTTACGTTTGATAAATTGAGTAAAGACTCAGAACTTACTATATTCAGAGCTGTTGGATTATCCTTTCAAAGAATCGTAGCACCAGTATTTATCTTAAGTCTTATATTCACATGGATGTGTTTTGTGACATACGATAAATTAATTCCATACTCTGTTAACAAAGCAGATACAATTAAAGGTGTCGCACCTTCTACACAGTATATTTATACACAAAAAGATAAAAATAATGTTCCAAGACTTGCTGTTGTTGTTTCAAAATTCAGGCAAGACCACATGAATAACGTTATAGTTCTTGATTTTTCTCAAAAGCTGTATACAGATGTTCACCAATTAAACAATATTTATTATGCAAAAGAAGGACAAACCTTCTCTGACAAATGGAGTTTAAAAGATATAACTCAATATAAAATTTCTAACGACGGAATATTTATTGACATAAACAAAAAGCCATCAATGGACATACTACAAGGTGAATCGGCTAAAAATGCTTATACTTTAATGACCTATTCAACTAAAAAAGAACGTGAAATTACAAACCATAACTTAAAGAATTACATTCAACTTCTAAAAAAAGAAGGTCTGGATGAAGAATACAGATATATGCTCAACAAATATCTGCAAAGATTTTTCCATCCGTTTGTGTGCGTACTTTTAGCGATAATGGGTGCTTTACTTGGCTTCAGCAAACCTAGGGAGCAAAGATTAATAGGTTTTACTATAGCAATTGGTTGTATATTCTTGTATTATATAACTCTGCCGTTCTTTGACTTATTGGCAGAAAAGGGAGTGCTGCCACCTTTAATCACAGCAATATTTCCACCTGCTGCATTCTTATGTGCAATTATCGTATTTTACAAATCCAGGGATTTATAATGAAAAAATTAATACTTACATTTTTATTGCTTGTTATTTCAATGCAAACAGCAATGGCTGAACCTATTGATATAAAATTCGATGACGGAATATATCATATTATACTTTCAGGCAATAAAATTAAGAAAAAAATTAAATTTGTGTCATCAGAATCTTTGATTACAAACAGGGAAGCACACCAAAAATCACGTGCTAAACTAACTGTTAATGCAGGGTACTTTGACCCGAAAAATCAAAAAACAATTTCGTATATAGTGAATGACAGAGTTACGTCAGAAGATCCGTTATTTAACGAAAATTTAATGTCAAATCCTCTACTTAGACGTAACATAGATAAAATAATAAACAGAACAGAATTCAGGATTGTAGAATGCGACAGTGATAGAAGTTTACGCTATGAAATAACCCCACACAAAAGCCCTGTTGACTTTGGTTGTGTAATTAGAACTTCTGCCCAAGGCGGCCCGTTAATTTATCCTGAACTTAGGTTAGAAGAAGAATTTTTTGTAGTAAAAAATGAAAACGGCGAAGTCATTAGAGAATCATCATCAGTTTTACATAAAGTTGCAAGAACAATCATTGGAATAAAAGGAACTGACGAAGTTCATATTTTAATTTTCACTGACGAACATCCAGTTGATTTGTATGAAGTTCAATCATATGTTAAAAAACTTGGACTCGACCGTGCAATGGCTTTCGATGGTGGAAGTTCCACATCGATGAATTACCTTGATAAATATGAAGTGATTTCTACAAAAGGCGACGGCGGCGGAAGAAGTCTAAAATCATTTATGCTGGTTTACTAACAAAAAAAAGACCGAATAAATTATTCGGTCTTTTTTTTATACTTGGATTTAGATTATCTTACAAAGAAACTTGCATTTACATTTGCATAAATCTTAACCACACCCTGTTCAATGACAGTAGATGAACTTTCAGCAGTATCACCTGCAGCGTTTTTAGCACTCATCATTAATCTGTAAGGTGTACGAGGGTTGTTTGCAGAACAATTAACACTCATTTCTCTGATACCGTTAACAGAAGAACCTGCATATTTTGCAATAGCATTAGCCTGATTTTGGGCTTTTTTAACTGCTATGCCAAGAAGTTCGTTACATTCGTTATCGTACTTAGAAACAGTAAATGTTAAATCGTCAACGTTTGTAGCTCCTAAAGAAATAGCTTTATCAATCATTGAACCGATTTTATCTATAGATTTTGTATGAACAATAACTCTGTTAGAAACCTGGTATTTATCAAGCATTCTCTTGCTTCCTGAATATGAATAAACAGGTGATGCATTAAAATCAGAAGTTTTTACATAATCACCGTTAGCCGGATTAATCATACCTTTCAACGCTGAATATACTTTGTCAGAAATTTCTTTGTTTTGCAAAGTAGCTTTTTGCATTGATTTAGAATCAAATGTTTGTACAGCAATTGAAATTTCTGCTACATCAGGTGTCAATTCAGTATTTGCAGAAGCATTTACGGAAATATAACCTCTTTGTGAATCATTGTTAGATGTCACAGCCTGTGTTGATAACGAAGCTGCACCGGCAAGCAGACTTAAAACAGTTACTGCCAATAAAACTTTTCTCATACATTCTCCTTTTTATACGTTATGTACATCTTTTGTCTCTTCTGATTTTTGCTCATCTTTAATTTCAGAAGATTGTTTTTCTTTTTCAAGAGTTTTTATTTCATTTGATTTTAAAATCATTGAATTTAACATTTGAGCCTGAGATTGAATTTTAACACGCTCCATAAGCTTTTTCATTTCTTCATCGCTCAATTCTTCAGGAGCCTTCATAGACACAATGAATTTTTTTCTGTCATTGATAATAAATCCTGAAATTCCAACAATAGCCCATAATAAAATTCCTTGATAGATATTAAGTACAGGCATTGAATACGTAAACGAAGCAGCGTAGTTCCATAAATGCATAGCAACTAGACCAGGAAAACCAATAAATCCAGCTGCAAGACATGCAGCAACAAATATAGCTGTTAAAATACCTCTAATTCCAGATATCTGTATAATTCTAGTTTTTCTTTTTTTCATAAATCCTCTATTAATAAAACCTTCTATTTAATCATATGTTGAAATTCATCTTCTGATAATATTATAACACCTAAATTTTCTGCTTTGTCCAATTTTGAACCCGGATTTTCACCCACAACCAAATAAGATGTATTTTTAGACACCGAAGATGATGTCTTACCGCCCAATTTCTTGATAATTTCGGCTGCTTCATCTCTTGTCATATTTTGTAATGTTCCTGTCAAAACAAAAGTTTTTCCCTTAAATTTATCAGAAACAGCGACAGCAGCAGGTGCAGGGTTTACCCCTAATTCTTTCAACTGTTCAATCATCTTTATATTTTCTGGCTTATGGAAAAATTCATATATATCTTCTGCCATAACAGGTCCAATCCCGTTAATTCTAGCCAAATTTTCTTCAGTAGCATTTGTCAGATTGTCAATGGAACCGTATTCACCAGCCAAAATCTCCGCTGTTTCTTTTCCCACATTACGTATAGAAAAAGCTGTCAACAAGCGATTTAAAGGATTGTTTTTACTTCTTTGAATTGCACTATAAATATTAAATGCCGACTTTTCTTTCACCAAATCAAGAAGCATTAAATCCTGCATAGTAAGGCGGTATAAATCAACAGGTGACTCTACAAAATTTTTATCATAAAGCTGTTCAATAATCGCAGGTCCTACTTTATCAATATCCATAGCATCTTTAGACACCCAGAATTCAATTCTTGCTTTGATTTGGTCAGGACAATGAGGATCTTCGCAAAACAACCCGACTTCACCTTTTCTTGAGATTAATTTTGCATTACACGATGGACAATGCACAGGAGGAACATAGACAGGTCTTTTAAAATGTTCTTCATCGTCAATAACTTTTATGACTTTAGGTATAATCTCAGCAGCTTTTTTAATCAAAACCTTGTCGCCTATTCTTACATCAAGCCTTTTAACTTCATCAAAATTATGCAGACTGGCACGAGAAACAGTGCTTCCTCCAAGCTGCACAGGCTCAAGTATTGCAACAGGAGTAACCGCACCTGTTTTACCGAGACCGACCTCAATATCTTTCAGTGTTGTTGTAACTTCTTCCGGCGGGAATTTAAACGCTGTAGCCCATCTTGGAGCCCTGGACGTAAACCCTATATCTTGCTGATATTCAAGACTATTGACCTTAATAACAACACCGTCGGTTGCATAATCAAGATCTTGTCTTTTCTGTTCCCACTTTTCGCAATATTCAATAGCACATTTAATGTCCCTGCATAGTTCTACATTCGGATTAACCCTGAAACCTAACTTTTTCAAATACATTAAACTATCATAATGAGTTTTAGGCGGATTTTCAAGATTTTCAAATATCGCCGTGTAAGTAAACATTGATAAATCGCGTCTGGCT
Organism: Candidatus Gastranaerophilaceae bacterium; assembly: GCA_046955055.1. GTDB lineage: Bacteria > Cyanobacteriota > Vampirovibrionia > Gastranaerophilales > Gastranaerophilaceae > JBKUMA01. Next base: position 8,807 of record JBKUMA010000009.1, on the reverse strand, counting down.
GTAATTGTGCTATCAAGTTGTCTTATCGAACCTGCCGCAGCATTTCTCGGGTTAGCAAACAACTTTTCGCCTCTGATAAGGTTTTCATCATTTAGTTTTTCAAATGAAGTTTTAGGCATATAAACCTCACCCCTTACTTCGACATCAATAGGTTCAAAAAGTCTGAGAGGAATTGCTTTGATTGTTTTAAGGTTGTTTGTAATATCTTCTCCCGTAACGCCGTCGCCGCGTGTAACTCCGCGTACAAACAAGCCTTTTTCGTATGTCAAAGCTATTGCAAGTCCGTCAATCTTAAGTTCGCAGACAAGTTCAACATTTGTTTTATATTCTTTTTCATACTTCTCATACCAGCGTTCAAGTTCAGCAAATTCGTATGTATTATCAAGACTGTAAAGGCGGTATTTATGTTTATATGGAAAAAACTTTTCACTAACGGAACCAACTCTTTGAGTCGGACTGTCCGGTGTTTTAAGCAAAGGGTGTTCTTCCTCTAATTTTTTAAGTTCGGCAAACATTTTATCATATTCGAAATCACTTATAGAAGGATTATCTTCCACATAGTATAAATAATTTGCTTTGTTGATTTCGTCTTTTAAAAAATTTATTCTGTCCACAACCATTTTTACATCACCATTAACATTTCTCGAATAACCTTTGTTGCCACTGCTGTTGAAACCCCTGACGCATCATAATCAGGAGCAAGTTCAACCACGTCTGCTCCAACTATATCAAAATCCCTTAAATATTCAAACCACCCGATCAGGGTATTAAAATCCATACCGCCCGATTCAGGGGTACCTGTACCAGGCATAATTGAAGGGTCAAGAACATCCAAATCAACCGTAACAAAAATCTTTTTACCCTTTAAACAATCAAGTTCACAATGCTTGTGTATAAGAGTATTATGCTCTTTCATAAAATTCCATTCTTCTTTCATGCCGGAACGAATACCGATTTGCTTGATGTTTTCAGGACCTACTATTTTAGAAGCATGTCTAATAACGGCAGAATGCGACATTTCTTCTCCCATATACTCTTCCCTTAAATCAGTATGGGCATCGAAATGTACAATTGCCAAATCTTTATAGAATTTAGAAACAGCTTTTATTTCAGGCAAAGTCACAAGATGTTCTCCGCCTATACCGAAAACCCTTTTTCCATCTCTATAAATATCTTCAACGTTTTGTTCAATAAGTTCCAGAGATTTATATGTATTACCCAGCGGGAACTCTAAATCACCTGCATCATGAAAATTAACATCAGCAAGATCTTTATCAAATTTAGGCGAATACTCTTCCAATCCCCAGCTTGCTAGCCTAATTTGTTCAGGTGCAAATCTTGAACCAGGTCTGTATGAAACTGTCCCGTCAAACGGAAGTCCTAACATAACAATATCACTTGAATTATAATCAGGGTTCTGCCCCATCCAGCTTCTGTCTAAAAACGGTCCTCTTAACATTTTCCTCTCCTTTAATTAACTGTATTTTATCATAAAAAACTTGCTTTTTAATCAGAAATCATTAAAATAATAATATGAAGAAATTCTTAGTCATTTTAAGTTTATTATTATTAGGCACAACAGTTGTTGCTGCTGAAACTGACTACCAGCAAATATACAGGGACCTTGAAGTACCTGATTTCAGCTATATGCACGGCATTGACCCTGGAGAAATGTATGACACAAAAGATACAACCTGGTCGCCATACCCTTTATTCAGACTTACTTCACCTATATTTTTCAAGAATATAACAATTGAACCCGGCTATTATCTTCTGACTCCACGTGAACACAAAGGCAGCTGGTATATTTTATTTAAAGAAGCAGGTACAGTAAAATATATTATCCCTGCTTATAACAGAGATATTGTTCCTGAAATGTTCTATGACGAAAATTTGCCAAAACCTAAACTTACTCCAACACAAAAATTTCATATAGGTGCTCTAAACTTTATAGGAAAAGTTATGCCAAGTGCAAAAAGAAAACCTGCACCGCAAACTTATCTTGAGTTAACCGATTTGGAAAACAATTTTTTATCTATCGTTATTTACTGGGGTAATCACAGATATTACATGATATTTAGAACAATTAAATTATAAAAAAAAAGAGCTCTTGTTAGAGCTCTTTTTCTTATTCTTCGTCTTCAGAATCTTCATCTTTTTTTATTGTTTCAACAACCATTTTTGCCATTTCTTTAGCGATTATACTTTGAGTCGCTTCAGGACAATTTTGAAGCATGTTCATAGCTGTTCTTAGTGTGGAATCAATATCGTACCAGCGTCCTTTTTTGCTTTCGTCCAAACCTGAACCAACTGCATTAATAATATCTTCTACAGCTTCAAATTTTTCGTCTTCAATGTTATGTTCAATAATAATTTTAATCAGATTTAATGCAATTCTGATTTGAGTTTCATCATCAGTTTCCTCTAAAGTTTTCACTGCTTGTGACAAAACAGGATCTCTGTCATACCAGCGTCTGTGTTGGTTTGTGTATTCTTCTTTCATCTCTTCTACTCTCCTTTATATTCTTTCTTTTACTATGATTGTTTATACGTAACACCTTTTGTGCCTTTAGGGTACTCCCATTCCAATGATTTGCTTTCACAAACCACTCTGCAAGCACCGCACTCAAGACAGTTTTCAAATTTCACAATAAGCTTCTGTTCCTCTTCATCCCACTCATAAACTCCCGCAGGACAAACAATAGTACAAGCCTTTAAAACACAAAGACGGCAGCATTCAGGTACAGGTTTCAAATGCGAACATATATCCGCACAATATTTTACGGTAAAAAGCTTTTCATCCAAATTCGTTTTATCTTCACTCATCGTAAAATACTCCATAAAAGTCTAATTATACTTGTACCGTCTTTGAATAATTCAGTAAATTTTCTATCTTTAAAAATACTTTTAATAAATTGCCAATATTTTTCTTTTTTAGGAATACTGTCCACAGATGTAAACATTTCAAAGAAAGAATTAATTTTTTGAGGGTAATAACCCAAAAATTCACTGCTTCTTTCAGACATAATGTCCATTAAATCTCTATATGTATGCAAATCTTTCATAATGAAAGATTCTTCAAGCTCTTCTTGATATCTTGCAAGAGCAGTCTCTGAAAAATCACGTTTTCCTAAAGCAATAACAGCGGTTTCACCTGCAATTTTACCTGAAATCATAGCAAGGTTTGTACCTTCCCAGTGAAGGTTATTAACAAACATTGCTGCATCACCGCAAACCATTACACCTGCACCGTATAGAATAGGAACCTTTTTATAACCGCCTTCAGGTATTAAGTGAGCGGAATATTCAACCAGTTCACCGTCTTTAATCAACGGGGCAATCGTCGGGTGTGCTTTTAATTTATCCAAAAGTTCATAAGGTTTAATCTTATTCTCAACAAGTTCGTTAAGCGTAACCCCAAGCCCTATACTTACTGAATTTTCGTTAGTATAAATAAAGCCCAGACCCAGCATACCAAGCATTGGACCACCGAAAATTTCATAAACACAGCCTTCATCATCATTAATATGAAATCTATCATTAATCTTTTCTTTATCAAGCTTTATAACTTCTTTTACACTGAGTGCTGCATCTTCTGGTTTAATCTCTCCCCTGAGCCCTATTTGTTTTGCAAGAAGAGAATTTACACCGTCAGCAAGAACAACTATATTAGAATAATAATCTTCAAGTTCAGTCTTTACACCGACAACTCTTTCATTCTCAACAATTAACTCTCTTACAACAGTTTCTTCAACAAGAATAACACCTTCTTTTTTAGCTTCTTCTGCCATCCATCTGTCGAATTTTGCTCTGACAACAGTGTAACTTACTGCATTTTCATGCTTATTTTTATAAGAGATAACTGTCGAATCATCTTCGCCTAAAAGAGCGTATTTATGTTCAACATTCTTTCTTTCCAAAGGTGCAGTTTTTTCAAAATCAGGAAAAACTTCTCTAGTAGGCTGTGCATATATAGCACCACCAAACACGTTTTTGCTGCCTGAAAACTTTCCACGTTCAATTAAAACAACTTTTTTACCTGCTCTTGCAATTGTTATAGCACAGGAAATCCCAGCGGGTCCGCCGCCTACAACAATTACATCAGTCATATTTTCCATTTTTTCATCGTTTTCTAACATATCTAAATTATACACTACATTTTGTTCATTGTAAAATAGTTAATATGATTATAACAGCAGGCTTATTTAAAGGACAAAAAATAATTGCACCGGATGAAAGTATAACACGTCCTACTCTTTCCAAGGTGAGAATGAGTATTTTCAACACTTTGCAGTCTATAATAGATTTTGAAGGCAGTTCTTTTCTTGATATGTTTGCAGGCTCCGGAATTATGGGGCTTGAGGCACTATCAAGAGGCTTTACAAACATTTGTGCTATCGAAAAAAATCCAAAAGCTGCAAAAATCATCAAGACTAATTATAAAAAATTCCAACCTTCACCCGTACTTTTAATAGGTGACAGCCTAAAACTTACGCCAAAACTTAAAGGAAAATTTGACGTAATTTACATAGACCCGCCATATTATTCAGGTGTTTATGAAGACAGTCTAAAGGCTGTCAAAAATATATCAAACAGCGTTGTAATTCTTGAACACGTTAATGAAGTTGACTATTCCGGATATGAACTTATCAAACAGAAAAAATACGGCGACAAATTTATAACTTTTTTAAAATGTTACCAAGGGTAAGTAGGAGTTATCTTCCAACCGTCAATCATAATTAATGCTCCGCAAAATTCTCCACTGTAGTAGGCACCCGGTTGCTCATATTTTTTACATCCGCCAAAATAATAATCTATAATTTCACTTCTTGATTTATCCGCACCTGCTAAAATCAATTTATTTTGCTTTGGCAAAAGCCTAAATGCAAACCCATCCCTGCCCACACGATTTGGTCCTTTAGTTCCATTTAGATCAACCATTAAAGTAATAACATCATGATCATAAATAAGGCTGTATGTCATTCCATTTTTCATAGCATATATTTTACCCTTATTACTCCAGCCGCCCCAATATATAAAGTTTGAACCAGGACTTAAAGCACCTATATTATATTTTTTTACAGTTCCTACAGTTTCTACATAAGGAAAAATATACTTTGGAGCCATATCCGAATAAGATAATTCCCAAGTAGCAATATCTCCATTATCTTCTATTGAACGCTCTACAGCCTGTGAAAAAATTGAATAAGCAGCTTTTAACTGGTTTACAGTAACTGTTTTTTGATAATTGGCAATTAAATTCAGCATTGTAACTGCAGCAACTACGCCAATAATTCCAAGAGTAATTAAAATTTCGGCAAGAGTAAATGCTTTTCTGCCATTGCAAGGCAGGATATCCTGTGGGTGATGGCGAACCCCCTCAGAACGACTTAGGAGCCTTAATTCGGTGCCCCCCCCCCGCAACCGTTGCCGCTTGACCCGTTACATGGGGATTGCATGAACTTTAAGGCTGTTGCGGTTAATGATGCTTTGTTCATAATTTTTAGCCTCCTGTTTATATTTTCATATATTATTATAACATATTTTTATATTTTGGACAACCAAAAAGACAGAGCCAATAATTATCGACTCTGCGTTAAACTTTATTATTCAAAAAAACTTGGTTTCTGAAGTATCTATTTTACAAGTTCTTTGAATAAATTTATAACTTTTCTAAAAGTCATTTAATTATAGTCATCCCAAAAAGATTTATCGGTTAAGGCTCTATATGTACAACCAATGCCATTTGTAGCTACTGTTGAATTATTGCTGCAATAATCTTCCTGAAAATAACGTGTACCTTCCATACCCATTGGAAGCAATTTGCCATCATCCATTAACTGAAACGTAAATAAATCTCTTCCCCAAATATTCGGTTTTTTCTTTTTTCCGTTAACATCAATACTTAAAAGCAATCCCGTACCGCTGTATTGCTCTACCATAATAAGCATACCATTTGCTGTTACAAACTGCCCGTCATCCAGTAAATTGCTGCCGATATGTGTTTTTTTAGAAAAATTCAGGTATGCAGTTTCTACAACGGGTCCGCTACCATCGTTTCTACCCATACAAATAGCAGGATTTGGCTTATTTACTTCCATATCACAATCATATATTTTTTCAAAATATTTTTTGAAAGAATCTACAAACCTTCCCTCAGTATAATTTCCATTTTCAGTTCTAACAGTATAACCTTTGTCAAGACTCATTCGAAGCAAACCTTGCTGTAAAAGAGAATATCCGCTTTTTAATCCTGATTGCAATTCTTGTGTTTGCTTTTTTGCAATAACAGACGGTAAAGTCATCGCTGCAACTACACCGATTATGCCGAGGGTAATCAGTACCTCAGCAAGAGTAAACGCGGATTTACGTAAAGTTTTTTCGCCATAATGGCGAAGCAATCCAATCTTTAAATTATCTTTTCTAATGTGATATATCATATCACTATTATAACAGTTTTTTTCAAAATTACAAGGGGCTGGAAACCCTTTAAGGAGCTTTAAATATTCGCCCCCCCCCCGCAACAGTTGCAGCTTAACCCGCTATATTGGGATTGCATGAACTTTAAGGCTGTTGCGGTTAATGATGCTTTGTTCATAATTTAGCCTCCGGTTATATTTTCATATATTATTATAACATATTTTTTTATTTTGAACAACTAAAAAAGACAGAGCCAATAATTATCGACTCTGTCTTAAACTTTATTATTCAAAAAACTTGGTTTCTGAAGTATTCTATTTTACAAGTTCTTTGAATTTTTTACCAGCTGAGAATGCAGGAACTGTTTTAGCAGCAATTTTTAAAGGTGCACCTGTTTGAGGGTTGCGACCAGTTCTAGCAGCTCTCTTACGTGGTTCGAAAGTACCGAAGCCAACTAAAGTAACTTTTTTACCTTTTGAAACTGTTTTTTCAATTGTTTCTAAAGTTGCTGCAATAATATCAGCAGTTGCTTTTTGAGAAACTTTTGCTTTTTTTGATACTTCTTTTACTAATTCTTCTTTGTTCATTATGAACCTCCTTCTTCCTTGTGCATACAGTACTCAGAAACCATTTATCTGTGCATGCTCTTTCTCTTCGACTAGAACATTATAGCATTTTATTCTTTTTTGACAAGGGGTTTGAGAAAATTTATTATAATTTTTTTAAATATATAGTGGATTTAGGGCAAACTCCCCCTAAAGAAAACAATAATATCAATGGTTTTAGACATACTAAAATCTAATTATAAACTTGAGGATTTACTCTGGCAAACTTAACATCATTGTAAAAATATTGTAAAATTTGATATGCATTGTACCCGTCTTTTGCCAAATTATTGGCACCATGCTGCGACATGCCTATACCATGCCCGTTTTTTTTGACATTATCGTCGAAAGACGGTACAGAGCGAATATAAGGAAGGTTTGCACCCCACGTATTTACAGATGTTTGGCCTCCGGCAGAAGCGGAATAATATGCATTTATAACCTTCATATTATAGGTTAAAACAATTCCCTTTGTTTCATCAACGCACTGATTAGTTTTTGCAGTTTCAGCCGAAGCTCCGCCATATACCTGGTCTTCAGTTGTATCTTTTAAATCATATCCAAATCTTGCACGTTTACCTAGATTAGCAAGTGCATAGCTTCTTGCAGCTATAGCCTGAGCCTTTAAAGCTTCACTTTCCCAGCTGGAAGGCATCTCTGCCGGTAGAACCCCTATTATATAATCTTCAAGAGGAACATTGTTTATGACGGTTAATTTTCCGTTTTTATTTTGTATCATTATAATCCCGTGATACCACTTGCCTTTTACGCTTACAAAACCATTATCTTTAGTTTTTAAAACTATGTTATCAGAATTAATTTTATAGTAATTACCGTCAATTTTAATTGCCATTAAATTATGATACGGTCTTAATTCATATCCTTTCATAGCATCTAAGTCACAAACTGTATGATTTGTGTTGGCATCAATTATTGTACCTTTAACAGAAGAACCTACAGAAGCATTTTCAACCTCTGTTTGCAGCCCAATTTTTATGGCATAACACGGATTGCTCGCCATAAGAAAAATAAACACAAATAAAAATGCTATCTTTTTCATTATATGCACATTATAACATATTGCTCTCAAAATGTTATTAGGTCTTTTGATTGATTTTTTATGCTTTTATCCCTAATTTTGCACCGATACCCTTTGAAGCATCTTTTCCGATAAGTTCACCGATACTATATGAAGTAATTGAAGCTCCGACAAGTACCAAACCTTTTATAAAGGTATCTGCTTTACCTCCAAGCTTGTGTTTTGCAACATATTCAAATATAGGTTTCAAAGCCTCAGTTTCCTTTGCTGCCTTTGCAACTTCTTTTACATATTTTGAATTTGCAGCTTTGTCATAATTTGCTTTTACGAAATTTTCTCCGGCAAACATAGTGGAAAGAGCAGCAGCTTCAGTAATTCCTGCCTGAACTTTGTCATCCGAAGTTGCAACCTTTAAAACACCTGAAGCACAAATCAATGGGTTAACATTATCACATCCCCATTTTAAAGCCTTGCCTGCATAATCAATAGCTTTACTTTCCTTAGCCATATCAGAAAAAACACTCACAGCACTTCGTGCAGTTTTTGCAATACCATTATCGTATTTTAATATATTAGAAGCGACATCGTTACCGAAATTCAGTGTCTGAAAACCGGCAACAACACCTCTGCCTTTATCGCCATGTTCGGCTTTATCGACATTCCTAAATGCAAATATTCCGGTTGATACAGGACTGAATCCCATAATTTTTCACCTTATTCACTACACTACTATACATTTATAT
>JBKUMA010000008.1:0-14530 GCA_046955055.1 Candidatus Gastranaerophilaceae bacterium | reverse complement strand
CATTGAATATTTTGCCGTATTTTAGTCTCATAAATAAGTCAACAGGAGTTGCACTATAATACCGTATTTATTACCATTAACCTCTTGAACGTAAGATTTTTCGACTTTCTTGCTTAAAGGATTATCCGGTGTGATATTAACGTTGCACGCTAAAAGTTTAAAACCAATCTTAGGAATAAGTTTGTCTATATCCTTAGGCATATCGTATTCATGGTTGCCCATTGCTGAAGCCATAATTCCCATTACTTTCTGTGCTTCAACAGCAACCTGATTTGCTGGCAGAATTTCTCCAAGCATAATATCACCAGATGAAAGCTTTAGCTTGTCAGTCTTTTGTGACGGTACAAAACAGTCAAAAGCATTAGAAGCTGTTACCGTTCTCTCCATATTTATTGATTTGCCATGATAATCATTTATATAAAAAATACTTGTTCTTACAGGAGCTTTTTGCTGATTATTCTGAGAATTTTGGTTTGTAAAAGGGTATTGCAATCTTTGATTAATTGCACTTCTTAACAAATTCGATTGTTGATTACCTGGTGGCATTATCATCTAGTTAAGGTCCCTTAACTTTATAACCCCTAAAATATTTTTTTTGCTTTATCATTAAATATGTTTTACAAAGCGTTACAATATTTATCCCAAACAGATTCAAAACCATCTTCTATGCATTGAACAAAGGTTTTATAATCATTTAAAAGCTCTGATTTACATACAATATTTCTTAAATTGTTTCTGTAATAATCCAGTCTTTCTAGATTATTTACAAGACTTTTGGCTTTTTCAATGTACTCCGCTTCAGTGTATGCAATAAATTCATCAAGTCCCAATGCCTTATTAACTCTTACCCCGCCTTTTGCCTGAAGATTTTCACCGGCAAGTGTAAGAGTACCAACCCCCATCATGGCCTGTTCTATCGTAATAGTTAATCCATTAAAAGGCATAGGATCAAGTGCAATATCAGCAAGCAAATATGAATTAAAATGCAAACCTTCACAAGGTTCATTATCAAAGATTAAACGTTCAACAGGAATTTCATTTTTTGCAAACTCTTTTTTTAATGCGTTAATTTCATTAACATTTAATTGCGTCCTGTATATTAATAGCTTGGAATTTTCAATACTTTTTAATAACTTAGACCATAAATAGACTGTATAATCATTTATTTTTGAAATCGAATTAAAAGAACCAAACGTAATAAATCCGTTAGACTTATACGGCAACTCAGTAATCTCAGGCAGCACTAGATTTTTATTATTAAAAGAAAATCTCTGCATTCCACAATCAATATAAAAAGGCTTTTCAGTATAGTATTTCGCCATGTTTTCAGGTATTGTAAAACGGTCAGTCCAAATGTAATCAACTTCTTTCATACCGTATGTATTCAAATACCCTAAATACTGCATTTGTATTGGTGCAGGCTTATACAGAAGTGCAAACAGAGAATCCCTTGAATATCCTGTTAAATCTATAAGAATATCTATTTTTTCATCATAAATTTTTTCTGCTATTCCTTTATAATTAAGTCCTTCCAGTTCAACAAACTTCATACCGCAAGCTTTAACTCTCTGAGTAACGGAATCCTTCTTAGGTGAATAGCTAAACAACGTAAAATCAAATTTTTCTTTATTATGATTTTCCAATATTGGCAATACAAAAGACATCATCGCATGAGAATAAAAATCACCGGAAAGATATCCGATATGTAATTTTTTATTTTTATCTCCTTTAGGATGTTTAAATGGTTCACCTTTTTCAACTTCAAAAATAGCTGACCTGTATTTGTTTATTAGACTCTCAGTAATTTCTTTTATTTGTTTTTGCGAATAGTTATGAGACTTGGTTAATAAACGCATAAAAGGAGAAATATCAGCAGGCTTTGACCCTACCTCTAATCCTCTTTTATAATATTTAATAGCTTTTTCCGGATTACTTGTCTTTGATAATCTGGCAGCAACAAGATAAACACTTGCATTAGAATCGCAGTATTTCAGACAAGTTTCATAAGATTGAAGTGCATTATAGTATTTTTTTTGGAAGTAGAAAATATTACCTGTTTTTCTGTAAAGTTCTCCAACCTCATATGTACAGGCTTTGTCAATTTTATCCAGAACTTCATTATAAATAAGAAGAGCCTCATCATATTTCTTTTGTGAATATAAACTATCAGCAATGCTGATCTTATTCAATAATTCCTTATTTGTAAGCTTTTTTCTATTAATCTTAATCATAGTTAAATCCAAGAATAATACTAGCTTACAAGAGTGAAATTGTCAAAGATTTATGAAAACTCCATAGTCTGAATTTCCCAGTGTTGAGTTAATGCTTTTTTTAATTCTTCAGCTTCTCCATGAACTTCTAAAAGCACAATGCCTCTGTTAAGACAAACATCTTGAGTTGACGGATGAAGTCCAATTCTTGTTCTGATTTCACAACCAAACTCTGTAACTATTTCTTGAAACCTTATAGCTGTTTCTAATCTGTTTTCTAAATTAACACCAATAATCGTTGTTGTCATAATTCATCCTTTCTACATAAAATATATTATGTTCTCTAAAGAGTAACCATATTGTTCACTTTTTCTTTTTGTTTGCGAAGCAAAAAGAAAAAGAATACAAGTGCGGGGTGAAAGGGGTGCAAAACCCCTTAGTAAGAAAAAATAAAGCAGGACTGCTTTTTTGTTTTCCGATAACATATTTTATGTCAATGTTCCAAGAACAACTTAAAACATTACATAGTAAAATAATACCCCCAACGGAGTATTATTTTTTTTAATATTGGATTGCTTTCGGCTTTCCCTTTTTGATAATCTGTTATTTAAGATTATCCATGGCTTGAAGCTGTTTTTTCTTTAAATTGTGCATAACTGCATCGACTAGTAACTCATAAGATTTCATTCCTTCAATATTAGGGAATTCTTCTTTGAGCTGATCTCTGACCATTGCTTCCAGCCTTCTTTCGTCAGAACTTGATTTTAATTCGTCAACTCCGCTAATCATACTAATATAGTCCGCAGACGTTTTGTGAGTATTGGCATAATTTAACCAGCGTAATTTAGGGCTGATTTCATTGCTTAACTGCTTTACTACTTTTAGATTTTTAAATCGGTTTGGCATAGTTGACTCCTACCATTTATTTTTATTATTTGCTTAACCTTCTTTGTACTATTTTAAAGTATCCTGAAAAAAATAATTTACTATTTTACAAACTTTGTTTACAATTCTTTATAAAAGTGCCTTAAGCCCAATTATAGCTTGCTAAAGTCTGCAAGATACTCGTATTTTTTCTTTAACATTGTTAAAAGTGCTAATCTGTTTTCTTTAACTTTTTCGTCGTTATCCATTACAAGAACATCAGCGAAAAACTTCTCTACAGAAGGATTTATGTCTTCAAGTGATTTCAAATAAGATTTATAATCACTTCCTTCGCTAACTGACATGATTTGATTGTATAGCATGCCTTCTGCTGCTTCTTTAAATAAATCTTTATTGACAGATTTTTTAGAATCTTCTTTTAGAATTCTTACAACCCTGTTTGCACTTTCTAAAACTGCTTCATTATTTAATTCTGAAACAGCCTGAACTCGTTTTACATAATCTGTTAAATCTTCAAGCGGATTTTTTACAGCAGCACAAGCTTCCAAAACGTTCTTTGAATAGTTTTCAGATAAGAAAATAATTAGTCTTTGAATAATAAATTCATTTATTTCATCTGTACATTTTCCTGAAAGTCTGTTTACGCTTGAACCTGCAATACTTTTAACTTTATCTATAACATTAACGCCATCAGTTTTAACAGGTAGCAATAACAAAGTTTCGTTTATCAAATTTGTAAGATTAATTTTCAAATTGTTATCAAGAACAGTTCTAATAATACCTAAAGCTGCACGACGAACACCAAGAGGGTCAGAAGAACCTGTAGGCTTTTTACCTTCCGCAAACACAGCTGTAATTGTATCAATTTTATCAGCTATGCCGACAATTTGCCCTTCAACGCCTTTTGCAATTTCGCCTTCTGCATTAAGCGGGAAATAATGTTCTTTAATACCTTCAACAACTTCAGCGGATTCGCCTGATACTCTGGCATAATCAGCACCAATGTATCCTTGAAGTTCAGTAAATTCAAACACTAGATTTGTTGTCAAATCAGCCTTACAAAGCAATGCTGTTCTTTCAATTGTAGGTTTGTTAATACCTAATTCCTTTGAAATAAGTTTTGATAATACAACAAGTCTTTGAGCTTTATCATACATTGAGCCCATTCCTTTTTGGAATGTAATGCCTTTTAAAGCTTCAACATAATCAACAAGCGGCTTTTTAGTATCTTCATTGAAGAAGAATACAGCATCATCAAGACGTGCTTTAACAACTCTAACATTGCCTGCCTTGATATTTTCAAATTCATCTCCAATATAATTTGTCATCGTAATAAATTTATTAATTAATTTACCATCTTTGTGAAGAGCAAAATATCTTTGGTGAACTGCCATTACGGTAACAACAAGTTCTTCCGGAAGTTTCAAATATTCATCGGTAAATTCACATGTAACAGGCACCGGATATTCAGTAATATATGTAACTTCATCAAGTAAGTCATCAGTGTAGTAAGGAACAGCACCGATTTTTTCAGCTTCTTCCCTTGCTCTGTCTATAATTCTTTGACGTCTTTCGTTTTGGTCAACAATAACACAGCAGTTTCTCATTAATTCAATATAATCGTCAGGATGTCCGACAACTACATTTTGCTGTGCAAATCTATGTCCGCGAGTAAGGTTTGAACTTTCTTTATCAATAATTTTAATCTTAACTTCTTCTCTATCTAAAATTGAAACAATCCATCTTATAGGACGAGAGAATTTTTCTTCATTATCAGCCCAACGCATAAAGTGTGAACCTTGAAGTTTTAGAATGATATTAGGAACATTATCCTGAATAAGTTCCACAATTGATTTACCTTTAATAACGACTTTTGCATGTAAGTAATCATCTTCGATATATAAATCAGAAGCTTGCAAATTATTCTTTTTACAGAAGCCTTCACCGGCTTTAGTCAAATTACCTTGTTCATCGTAAGCAACTTTTTTAACAGGTCCTTTTATAACCTTAACTTCATCTTTGCCTTGTTTTTCTAAGCCGGAAACAATAACAGCAAGACGACGAGGTGTTGCATAAACTTCAACGTTATCGAATTCAACTTTATTGTTGTTTAAAAAGTTTTCAAAACCGTTTTTCAACTGCTCAATAGCAGACGGAATAAACTTATAAGGTAATTCTTCACATCCAACTTCTAATAAATATTTACTCATTCTCTATCCTTTTTCTCTGTTTTTCTTACTTTAATTATAGTTTATGAAAGTTTATTGTAAAGAGAAAATTAAGTTATATAAGGATTATCATAAATTTTTCCAGTAAGATTTATCTGTTAAGGCTTTGTATGTACAAGAAACCCCATTAGAACCGTTTGAAGATGTTTTTGAACAATATGTGTTATGATCAGTAAACATAGTTCCATCTGCACCCATTGGCAATACTTTTCCATCATCCATAACCTGAAAAGTAAATAAGTCATGTCCAAAAAGATTAGGCTTTTTCTTAACCCCGTTTACATCAACAGATATAAACATTCTTTCACCTCCAACAGGCCTTTCAAGAAAAATCATAACAGAATCTGCTATATTTATAGTTCCGTCATCAAAAAAGCTCCCGTGAAGAGTTTTTTTATTAAAGGTTTTGTACTCTTTTACCAAATAAACTAAAGTTCCGGTTTCTTCATCTTCAACATACTCTACTGATGAAGAATTAACTTTATTAACAGATATAAAATACTTTTTAAAAAGTTTCATAAAAGTTGCCCTGTCATAATTCAGCCTGTTAATTGTTTGCCCTTCATCTATATACATCTGCATACATACTTGTTGTAATACAGAGTAATATTTTTTAAGAGCAGCTTGGTTTTCTCTGTTGTGTTTTTCGCTAATCAATGATGGCAATGTCATAGCCGCAACAACACCGATTATGCCCAGAGTGATTAGAACTTCCGCCAAAGTAAATGCGAATTTACGACCATTGTCTAACAGGGCTACGTGCGTAGCACCTTCCGCCAAAGTGAACGCGTTGTAGGAGCTTAGAAAGTTGCCCCCCCCCCAATTTGTGCAAATCTTTTCATAATTAAGCCTCCTTTTTAATACTCTTATGATTATTCAACTATTATAACAAATTTTTATTATTTAATCAATACAAAAAATATTTATCGCCTGTAAATTTACCATTTCAATGACTCCCAATATCCCTTTGTATTATCGTCAGGATTTTCATCCTTCAAAGCGTAGTCATAACATCCTCTGCCATTGTATTCAGGTCCCATACCATATCCGTTTGCAGTACATAATTTATACCAGGTGCCAGTGTTATAATAAAAAATATCATAACCAAATCTGTTAGGTCCTTTTTTAGGTCCGTTTGTATCAAATGGTATTGTTATTCCATCGTATTTCCCATGATGAAAGAAACTCATATCAGACATTAAAGAACCGTCATTTAAAATATAGTAATAATTTCCACGATAAAAGTTGCAATAACTCAAGTTTCCTGTGCCTGAAAATTCCTTGGAAGGTATATTACACAATTTATAATACCCTAATCTATCAACAACTTTAAACCTTGAATAGAAATAATCACTTATTTGCTTATAAAAATCCTGATTGGCAGTAACACATCCTGCAGTTTCTGTTTCACCTAAAGTACTGCAAGATAAATTGAAGTCTTTAAAATTATCATAACCAAAGTATACAGCTGTATCTTTTGCTGCTGACTCTATTAATGCAGAAGTTCTTTTAAAAGCTGTTTCAAGCTGCTTTATTCTGTACACGTTAATTACAGAAGGCAGAGTTAAGGCAGCAACAACACCGATTATGCCTAAGGTGATTAGAACCTCAGCCAGAGTGAATGCGGATACGTCATTGCGAGGAACGATACGAGGCAGGATGCACTGTGGGTACGGGCAGAAGTCCTCAGAATAGCTATAGGAGCTTAAATCTGTGCCCCCCCCCCGACATTACGGGTATTAACTAATGATTTTTTCATAACTTTTGCTCCTTTTTCAATAAATTATTATATTTTATTAGTTTTCTTATTAGTATAAATCATTTTTTGAAAATTTTCAAGATTTCGTAAATATCAGATTTTTTTGTGATAGCATGTAGGCATAGATGTATAAGATTTAAAGAGGAATGGATTATGTCTGGACACTCAAAATGGTCAACAATTAAACATAAAAAAGCAAAAGTAGATTCACAACGTGCAGTTGTATTCCAAAAATATTCAAGAGAATTAATAGTATCAGCAAGAATGGGAGGAGCTGACCCTGCAGGCAATTTCCGTCTAAGAACGGCAATTGAAAAGGCAAAAGCCGCAGGGCTTCCAAACGATAATATTAAACGTGCTATTGAAAAAGGTGCAGGTGCAGGCTCTGCTGATAATTACGAAGAATTAACTTATGAAGGATACGCAGCAGGCGGTGTAGCTGTTGTAATAGAAGCAATGACTGATAACCGAAACAGAACAGCCGGTGACATTAGAAGTTTCTTTACCAAATATAACGGAAGCCTTGGTGCAACTGGCTGTGTTGGCTGGATGTTTGACCAACGCGGTGTGATAACTTTTGATGAAAGCGTTGACTTCGAACAGTTATTCGAAACTGCTATCGGGCTTGATGCTCTCGATATTATTGAAGAAGAAGGTTCTTATAAAGTGTTAACTGCTGTTGAAAACTTCCAAAAAGTTGTTGAAGGACTTGAGGCTGCAGGGTTTAAATCAGTTTCAGCAGAACTTTCCAGACTTCCGCAAAACACTGTTGAAGTAACAGATGAAAAAACTGCTGACCAAATACTTAAACTTTTGGATAAACTTGAAGAACATGATGACGTTCAAAATGTTTATGCAAACTTTGATATATCTGATGATATTTTACAAAAATTAGAGGCATAAAACTTTGCTCGAATATATAAAAGACCTTTCAATAAAGCTCAATGACGCTTACAATGCACAAAGTATAGTGAGAATTCTTGAGGAATTTTTTGCACCGTTCGGTGTTAACAATTTGAATATATACATCTTTGATGAAACAACAAGTTCCTTGAGAGATTTTTCAAGAAGCTGGATGTTTATTGATGAATTCATTGAAAAAGGTAAATCCAAAAGAATATACAAAATTTTTGAAGATCTTAATACAGAAAGTTTTGTTCAGGAAAATGGAGTTCTTTATTATCCTTTATTTAAACAAAGCAAAGTTATTGGAATGCTTGAGTTTACGGGAAGAACCGGTAAAGAATTTCTTGAACTGATTAACATAGCAGTATTCAGTATTTCTTTAAAAATCCAAAACGTAATTCTTTCAGAAAGAATGCAAAAAAATATTGATTTTCACGACTCAATGAAAAATATTGCCAAAATAATCGAAACGCAATACGAAATAAATTATATTGTTCCGATTATAGGCGAAATGATTGATAAATTTGTCAGCGATCATTTAATATACATATTTTTAAACTGTGATAACTCAAAAAATCTGGAACTTGTATGGCCTAGTGCGTGTAAAGACGAAAAGATTTTTGAACTTATCAAATGCCTTAACAATAAATCAGAATACGTCTTAACACCTGATAAAAGAATAGGAATTTTTCCTCTTATAAGTGAGAATAAACTTTTCGGATGCATTGTTACGAAGAGCACTGATAACATTTTGAGTGAAAAAGAAATTGAATACCTGGAACAGCTTACAAACCAGGCTGCAACAACTATTAACAGGGCTAACGTCTACGCAGAAATATTAAAACACGCAACTCTTGATGCTTTAACAGGTTTTTATAACAGACGCCAGCTTGAAGAACGCATTAAACAGGAAGCAGCAAGTGCTAAACGTCAAAAACGACAACTATGTGCAATTATGACTGACATAGATTTCTTCAAACACGTAAACGATACATACGGGCACGCTGTAGGTGATTTTGTCTTAAAAACTGTTTCAAAAGTATTCAAAACTCAGCTTCGTGAATACGATGTAGCAGGAAGATACGGTGGTGAAGAATTCGCAATATTATTACCTTTCACTAATATTACAGATGCAAAGATGGTTGCAGAAAGACTTAGAAAAGCTGTTGAGAGTAAAAAAATGGATATTACTAAAATAAATCCTGATGCACCAGAAAAAATTATTAGTGTTACAATAAGTCTTGGAGTATACGAATACAAATCAGACGACAATGAAAAAGATTTACTTAAGAATGCTGATAAAGCCTTATACAAAGCAAAAGAAACAGGACGCAACAAGGTGGTAATTTATGACAAATAATTGTTTTGAAAAAGTTTGTAAAACACTTGATGACACAAAAGAATTAGCACAAAATTTCGCAAGACTTATAAAAGACGGATGTTTTATAAATCTTTACGGCGAAATCGGTGCAGGCAAAACCGCATTTGTAAAACTTGTTGCCGACGAACTAGATGTTAAAGAAAAAGTTACAAGCCCAAGCTTTGTAATACTGAATGAATATCACACAGGCTCAATTCCTATCTATCATTTTGACCTGTACAGACTTGAAAATGAAGGTGTGAAAACAATTGTTGATGAGTTAAGAGAATACTCTGAAGGCAAACAGATTACTTTTGTTGAATGGGCAGAATTTTCACAAGATGAAGTTCCGTTCAATCATATGCAGATAAATGTAACTTATGCTGATGATGACTCAAGAATTTACACATTCAAATTTATCGGCGAAGATAAAAATAATATTATAGAGGAGTTAAAAAAGTGTTACTAATAGGATTTGACACCTGTCTGGATAAAATGTATGCAACTTTGAAGCGTGATGACAAAATTCTATCATCAGAGGTTGTAGAAAATACTGATACAAAATATCATTCAGCTTTTTTAATTTCAACTTTGCAAGACATTATGAGTAAAAACAGCGTTAAGCCTCAAGACTTAGATTTAATTGCTGTAAATATAGGGCCGGGAAGTTTTACAGGTATCAGAGCGTGTACTACTGTTGCCCGTGTAATGGCTCAACAATTGGATATTAAAGCAATCGGAATATCATCTTTAGAAATTCTTGCTGAATTAAATAACACTGACAAAAAAGCTCTTGTAGCTTTAGATGCCAGAAAGAACTCCGCATATCTCCTTTTAGACGGAGAAATAAAAGGAGCTGTTCTTTTAGAAGAAATTCAAGAAATTATTAAAAACGGAGATTATTTCGTTATTACAGATAACAAATTAAAGCCAATTCTAGGCGGAATTTCTTATCAGGAAACAACTTACCCGTTAGGCGAAATCTTAACTGAACTTGCTCAAAAGAAATCTCAAACAGATGAGTGTAATTGGAGAAAGCTAAAACCGCTTTATATTCAACCTCCACCAATGGGTGGAGCATAAAGCAATATCTTTTGTTCAAAACAGCTTTGTTCTGGGAATAATATAATTGAACATTATTAGCGGGCTGTTATGGAGAAAAGAATAGTTAAGACTCAAAATATTAATTTTAAATGCAAGTTTGAGGAAATTCCACTTACACGACGGGAATTAAAAAATTTACTCAACTATCGCATTCCATGCCTGTGCTGCGGGAGAGAAATGCTTCATCCAGATGCGTACAACGAACTTCTAGACAATAAGAAATTGGCAGAATCTGCACATATTGTTATTCCAATTCTTGAACCCTTTGAAAAAATAATGTTTCCTGTTGAAAGACAGGTGTTTAATATGCTCAAATGTCTTGCGGTGAAATATCCCAACAAAAACTTTCAAGAACTTTTAATTATGAAAAAAGAAGCACACGAGCTTGCTCTTGTAAGGATACAAAGCATTATCTTTAACAAAATAAGTTTTTACAGAAGGATTTTGCCGGAAAAAGAAGCAAAACGACTTAGAAGTTTAATGATAAAAACAAATGATATAATTTTCGACCCTGCACCTAAAAAGCCTTTCAGCAGAAGAATATTCATAACTAAAATCAAAAACATTGTTCGTAATCTTGACAGCAAAAAAATGCGTCACGAAATTATTGAAATAGCTAGAAGACTTCCGCGTTCAAGTGATGAAGTTTGTGCTTTTGTTGTAAAAAACGCACGTAAACGCCCTGAAGTTATTGCTCTAAACCTAATACACCCTGCTGTCGGAACTTTTGAACACTTACAGCCCAGAAGTTTAAAGGGATTAAATAATTCTCTAAACTTTGCGTTGGAATGCTCTTACTGCAACAATTCCAGACATCACTATCCTTTAACTTTACAAATAGAGGAAAACCCCTATATGCCTCAAAATGCACAAATACAAGTCGACAAATTGATTTCCCTTTATAAAAAAAATATTGGCAGCAAAGAATATATAGAAAACTTGAGAGAAGTGCTATTTTTCTTTTCATATGAACAGATTGACTTAGATTTAACAAAATTGTATCAGTAAGTAAAAGTTACATTTTTTTTACAAAATAACAAAAAATAAGATTTATATTTATTATAATCAGTGTGAAAGTTGCATCTATACAAAACGAGAATAAACTTAGAGGGACTTATAAGAATAATCATACTGATTATTCTCAATACAGGTTACCTGTATTGAACGATGCTAAATTTGCCACTGTAAATTTTAAAGGTCAGCCAAACGCTGACAAACTAAGTAAAATAATCAAATACGGCGTTCATTGTATGTTCTGCGATAAACTTGTGATTGATGGAAAAGAATTTGTCGGCCACATCAAATCCGGAGCTTTCAATAAATCCTCTAAAGAGGTTATGGAGATTTTGTCTAAATATAAAAATGTACTTGAAAAAACTCAGGCAAATGTGTTTAATATTTTGGAAAAATACTCAAAAATCTTTCCTGATAAAACAATAAACGAAATTATTCAACTTTTAAAATCTTCCTTTGAAAGAAGATTGATACAAAAACAAACTCCTATATTTAATCAAATAAAAGATAAATCAAAAAAGCTGCCTTCAGATTATCAATTACAACTAAATCTCTTTATGGAAGAAACAAAAAATAAAGTTCTTGGAAAGCCCGTTAAAGTACCATTCAGTTCATATGAGTTCAAATACAAACTCATCCAGATAAAAAAATATGCAATTGGAACAGATAACAAGTCAAAAGCCGAAGTAATCGACAAGTTAATAGCATTATCAGAAAAATTTTCAAATACAACAAATAAAGACACTCAGCCTCATCAACTTAAAATACTTAAAAAAATCAAAAAAACTATACGTCAAAATAATTTACAAGACGATAAAAAATTGTCAATGATGATTGATGAATCTTTTAAAAGGCTATATGAGCAGCCTATGGTTATGAAGTTCAGCAAAAAAGCATTTATGTATGACCTGTATAAAATTTTAGCAGACTGCAATAATAAAAAGTTAACCCAAGAAATTTTAGCAATTGGAGAAAAACTGCCTACCTCTCTCCAAAGTACATCAGCATACATAATGAAATATTCCGATCAGCCCACAGAAAAACTATTTTATGACCTTTTTGAACAATACTTTTTTTCAGCAGATCACTTATTAGCACATTCAAAAGGCGGCAAAAGTAAACTGTCGAATTACGGTGCAGCCCATAGAAAATGTAATACAGTTAAAGGCTCAGAATATCTTTATACCTGCATTGATAAAAAACCTCAGATTAAACAATACACACAAAAATCTTTTGAAGATATGGTAAGAATTAATAATGAAGGTTTGTTCAAAGAAAATAATGTACCTACTCGCTACTTATATAATTTTGCAAAAACTGTTTTTAACCAATCAGGTAAACACAAACTAAAACTGGATACATCACAAATATCAACACATTTTACACCGAAATTATCAACAAGAATTCAAGATATATTAAAAAATGTTAAATATTTACTTAAAAGATTAAACTTTTACATTAAATCTGCCGATTAACTAAATGTACTTAGTTAACAGGGATTTAATTTTAAAATGACAGATGCAAATACTTCATTTAATAGACCATATAAGCCTTTCGGTATGAATGTTAAAGTTCCACAAATAGGTGAACAAACATTAAAACTGGCTGGCAATACTTTAGAAAATATAATCAAAAGTCCGACAGAACCTTTGTTTAACTTTTTAGAGGAAAATGAAGAAGTATTTAACGGTGATATAAGCTATAAAATTAATAAATTATTTGCGGAAAGCTTTACAATCGGCTCCGCTATGCGTATGGAAGATGAAAAAATGAATGGTATGCAGCCATCCTTCGATATGCATTTTTAAACAAAAAAACTATAGTGGCATATGACAAATTAAAGACGATTACCAGTAGTAAAAAATGTACTATTTTTATATTTTTGCGGTATAATAATTTTGAACCAAGTAAGTGTAAAACTAAAGGCACCAGAAAAGTGCACAGTCTGTAATAAGTTCGTACAGACAAGAAAGGAAAATTATGATACCGGAAACAAAAAAAACACAGTTGGAAATCGGTGGAAAAACTGTTACTGTAGAAACAGGTAAATACGCTAATTCTGCAAATGGCTCTGTTACAGTAAGATGCGGTGACACAATGTTATTTGTCCACGCAACTGTTTCAAAAGAACCTAGAGTTGGGATAGACTTTTTCCCATTATTAATTGATTATGAAGAAAGAATGTCTTCAATCGGACGTATCCCTGGCGGTTACAACCGTTCAGAAGGTAAAGCCAGTGACAAGGCTATCCTTGTTTCTCGTTTGATTGACAGACCTATCAGACCTTTATTCCCTAAAGGATATAGAAACGATATTCAAATCGTTGCTCAATTATTCAGTTACGATCAACAAAACCAGCCTGACACATTGGCTATGTTAGGTGCATCTTTCGCACTTATGCTATCAGGAGCTCCTTTTGAAGGTCCTATCGGTGCTGTAAGAGTTTCCCGCGATGAACAAGGTAACTTAATCGCTAACCCTACTCACCAGCAAGCTGATAAATCAGACTTAGATATCGTTGTATCAGGTACACACGATTCTGTAATTATGGTTGAAGCAGGTTGTAAATTCGTAACAGAAGACGATATTATGGCTGCTGTTGAATTTGCTCAAGAAGAAATCAGAAAACAATGTGACGCACAATTAGCATTTGCAAAAGAATGCGGTGTTGAAAGACAAGAATTCGTTAACCCTTACGATACAACTGAATTAAAAAATATTATTAACGAAACAGCTCACGATATGATTTTTGATGCATATCACAATTTCGACAGGAAATACAGACAAGAAAAACTTGATGAAGCTAAAAAACTTGTTAAAGAAAAAATTGACGCTTTACCTGAAGACCACTATATTAAACAAATTATGGAAGAATCAGGGATTGACTTTGTTGCAGAAGAATTCAAAGCTGCAGAAAAGAAAATCATGCGTGCAATGATTTTAGACGAAGGCGTTAGAGCTGACGGAAGAAAATCAAATGAAGTCAGACCTATCTGGTGTGAAGTTGGCGTATTACCAAGAGCACACGGTTCTGCCGTATTTACAAGAGGACAAACTCAAGTAT
>JBKUMA010000007.1:0-15372 GCA_046955055.1 Candidatus Gastranaerophilaceae bacterium | reverse complement strand
GAAAAATTTTTACTTGTAAAAACAAAAGATATACCAGAATTAGCCCGTCTGGCTCATACAATTTGGTTTGAATACTGGGGTATAATCCTTGAAAAAGGACAGATTAAATATATGGTTGACAAATTCCAATCCGAAACCGCTATTAATAACCAGATTGAAAATGATAATTACAGTTACTATTTCATTAACTTAAACAATCAAAATGCAGGTTACTTTGGTGTTTCAAACAAAAAAGACTACCTGTTTCTTTCTAAATTATATCTGTTGAAAGATTACAGAGGCCAAGGTCTAGGTCATAAAGCTTTTAATAAAATTAAAGAAATAGCAAAAGAATTAAATCATAACAAAATACGTTTAACTGTAAACAAATATAATACAAATACAATAAAAGCCTATGAAAAATGGGGATTTAAGACAGTTGATTCTGTTGTCACAGATATCGGTGAAGGTTATATCATGGATGATTACATCATGGAATTTAATCTTAACTAAAAAAAATTAAGCCCTCATATCTGAATGATTTGAGGGCTTTTTGACATAATATAAGAAGGTGTATTTTAATCACAACCGGTATTTTTTAAATCAGTTTGTCGTCTGTTGTTCAACCTATTTCCAGCATCTCTTTTGCTTTCGCCACTATCATGACATATTTTCTGATGTCCGTTACGGTAGCCAATACCTGCACGATAACCGGAAATAAAATACATAAACGGCAATGCAGGTTCTATCCATTTAAACCCGGATAATATTCCGGCTGTAGCAATATCATCCGCATGAAGTGCTATATCAAGCGGTTCTGGTTTTCGTTCACTGTATATTCCTTTCGATGATTTTTTATCACCAAATAACGGATTAATACATTTTTTACTAACATAATTCGCAATATAACTTCCGCCTACAATTCCTGTTGCAGTAATTCCTGCAAGTATTACAAACAATTTTTGTGCCGGCTTCAAAGGCTTAATCTTGCCTGCCTTTTCTAATTGTTCAGAAAAAAATAGAGCTGCACCAGCACCTACATTACATAGGAAGATATTTGCAAGATACTGATACAGCCCTTCTTTGACCTTATCGGCCGTCATGCTTTTAGTGTTCGTATGTGTAGAAAAGTCCGCGATTAATCCTCCTGTAACCCCGCCAACTACAGGAATTAACCCTAAAAGAGACAATCGCCCGATTTCGGAAAATATTTCTTTTGAATTAAGGTTTTTCTTTTCGGGCAAAATTACATTAAATAAATCCTTTTTGTTTTTATTATTTTCAAGTTTATCAGTCAACAGCTGAATTTGTCTTACTGAAAGTTCTTTTGTTTTTGCTGTAAATAACGCTTTAATAACATCTTTGTCATTTATATTTGTTTTTGTAAGAAATTTTTCAACAGCTTCTGACTGAGTTTTTTGCAGTTCTTTCAACGGAACATTTTCCATTAGTCCGTTAAACAATTTTTTATTGCCAATCTTTAATCCTCTTGTCCCTATTAAAGAAGCGGCTATAGTAGTAGAAATAACAATCATATTTTTTAGAAAACGTTGATTTTGATTTTTATGTTTATGATTATGTTTTTCAGAATGTTTAAAATAGTCAACTACCCCAAAAGTGCCGCCTGCACCGATTAAAAAAGCCGGCATATTTTTATGTAATTTATTTAAAATTATAGGCTGATCAACATATTTGGCAATTGTAGAAACTTTCATGACATCTTTCTTGATTTAATTGTTAGGCATGACTAACTTTATACGAAAGAAAATATTTTGTCAAGTAGTAAAAATATTTTTAGAAAATCTTTTTTAAATCTATATTTTCTGATTTGATATACTCTGTGAGTTTAACCATGTTATCGAAAAGTTTTTCCGAAACAATATGTTCCATTTTGCAGGCAATTTCGGCTGCTTCTTCGCTTTCCATACCAAGAATTCTTTCAAAAAATTCTGTAATATTTTGATGTTTTCTCAAAACTTCTCTGGCAATTTGTTCGCCTTTTGGTGTCAAAGTAATCGGAGAATAGGGGGCATAATTTATTAATTTTTTATCTGACAATGCATTCAAAGCACCTGTCACCGAAGCTTTTCTCACATTAAGAGCAGCAGCAATATCAGTAACCTTGGCATTTCCGTTTTTTAAAACTTGCGAATAAATTTCTTCTATATAATCTTCCAGACTGACAGAAAGCTTTTCCATATTCTATAACTCCTTAATAAGATTTATTATATCACATGGCTTATCAATTATATATTCACAGCCTTCTTTTTGTAAAACATCTTTACTTCTAAATCCCCACGTTACACCTATGCAAGGAAGGTGAGCATTTTTAGAGGTTTGAACGTCAACCTCGGAATCACCGACATAAATACATTCAACCGGTTCAACACCCAGCTCTTCAATTGCTTTAAAAACACTGTCAGGAGCGGGCTTTTTCGGAACATTATCAGACTGACCTATAGAAACATCTATAAAATCACAAAAATATTTTTTGCATAACTCTTTTACAGCAGAGTCGAATTTGTTAGACACAACGGCTATTTTGAACTTATTTTGTTTCAACTCTTTCAGTATCTCTAAGATACTATTGTAGGGTGCAGTGTGATTATACATATTTTGAGAATAGTGTTCTTTAAAAACTGATAAACATTTTTCAAAATCTTTATTATCAGACCCGCCAGGAATAGCCCGTTCTATAAGCTTTTTGACTCCATTTCCGACAAAGCATCTTATTTCTTCGAGATTACGTGAAGGATAGTTAAATTCGGCCAATGCAAAATTTGTACTATCTTTCAAATCTTCCAAAGTGTTCAAAAGTGTTCCATCTAAGTCAAAAATTACCGCTTTAATCATAAAAAAATTCTATCACGAAAATCTATCTATCAAAATAATCATCAATGATAATCAAATCTAAATCGTTTGTAACACTTTTGGTATCATTCATAATTTCATCAAATAAAAATTCTAAGTGATATAAATTTTTGCTTTCTTCAGAACAATACTTAAAAGCATCGTACAAAGTTTCTTGTTTTGAACGCAATTTATTTAATCTATATAATATGTTGTTTAAATCATTCTTCATAATATTTTAAATTATTAATTTAATTTTAAATTATTATTTTAAAAATGTCAATATTCTTTAAAAATATAGTATTATTTTTTAATGAACATAAGCAACGAAATAAAAAAAATGATGATTGATAATGATGTAACTCTGACGGAACTAGCATCAGTAATAAGTAAACAAAAAAATAAAAGTTTTAGTGTCCAAAATTTTTCCCAAAAATTGAAAAATGGAACGGTTACATTGAGAGAATTTGAAATTATTCTAAATTTTTTAGGATACAGTATTAATTTCAAACAGAAAAACAATTAAGAAAATCTTTGAATATACTTATTTGCTTCTGTTTTACTGTGGAAACCTTTCATGCGTCTTATTTCGCCTGTAACAGCATAATCTTTAAACGCTCTGTCGTGAAGTCCTGCTATGGACCATAAAATCCCAACATATCCATTAGGGCTTTCACCGTCATAGGCATATTTATCGTTGAGATATACCGCAATATCTATAGCTTTCTGAGGAGTCTCTGTCCATTCTAGAAGCTTTTTAGCCCAATACATCCGTAAATATCCATGAATTTTTCCTGTTTCCATTAATTGCCGCTGGGTGGCATTCCACAATTCGTCATATGTTTCAGCTTTCTCAAGTTCTTTTTTGGAAAAAAGCTGAAAACGCATATCATTTTTATGAAAGTTTAACGACCTTTGAGCCCAGTCAGGAGCAGATTTGAAACTCTTATAGTGTTTATTATACAGGCAAAAATTATCGGATAATTCTCCTCTTACAATTAATTCTTCAAGAAAAATTTCTTTGCTTTGCGGTGATACGTCTGATTTTATAACGTCAAGTGCAATCCTTTGAGGAGAAATAAAACCTAGATTTATATATGGCGACAAATCAGATGTGCCGTCAATATTGGGATTATTTTTATCCACCGGGTATCTTTCAAGCTTATTATCAATAAAGTCTTTCAAAATTTCGTAGCCCTTATTTTTATTGAATGCAGTTTGCGGAAATTCGGTAAGATATTCATAAATTTTGTAATAAACCTTTTTACGGAAAGTGAATGCACTATACTCCTGCTTATCAGAAGCAATTCTGGCAGGAATAATATTGTGGCTATCAACTTCATAAATCCGCTCTTTATAAGTTTCAAAAACAAAATCATTGTTCAAAGGGTCAAAATCTATAACAAGAGTATGGTTATGTAAATTATTTAAAAAGTTTTTCAAATCAATATCAAGGATTTCGAAATTAATATTATGCAGGGCATAATTTTGTTTTAAAATTTCGAGATTTTCAAGATAAAAATCATTTTTACCTTTGACCTCAAAGTTTCTCTTTAAATGTACAACTTTAAAATCTTTGTTTTTTTCTTTTATGAAATTAAGTGCAAAATTATCTTCCACACGCAAATCACGTGAAGTAAGATAAATAAAACCGTCATAATTCTTTGAATTTCGATTTACTTCTAAAACACGCTCAGGGTTAACACGCATTTCCGTTTCAAAATATTGAGGCGTGAAACTCAAAAGCTGATTTTTTTTGCCTTCATTTGTCATAAACGCATTTTAAATCAGCTTTTAAAGTTTTTAATCAGTAAATATATTAATATTATTTTTTAAGCCAAAACTAATGACTTTCTTTTAGAAGTTTTCTTTCTGGATTTTTTTCTAAATTCAAACTTTGGTTTTTCCATTTTAAAGTCTTTAGAGCCGCGTTCTTTTGAACCGTTTGCTCTGCCAAAACCGCTGTTACGCTGCCCTCTGGAACGACCGCCTCTGCTTCTTCTTGTTTTTTCTTCAACGTATTCACCCATATCAAAATCAATAGACTTATCAAAGTTTGAAGATTTTTTAGCAATACTCATTTTCATAAGAGCCGCTGCAACCTGAATTTCAGAGAAATTTTCCCCCATAACTGATTTTACAAGTTCTTTGAATTCGAATAAATCACCTTTTAAAATTTCGCTTTTTATTTCTTCCAAGAAAGAATTAAATTTAGCTTCTTCAATTTCTTCGACTCCGGGTGCATCCTTTTTAAATATTTGAACACCGTTTGCTTTTTCTATCCTTTTAATACTTGAAACTTCTTTGCGTGAAACAAAAGTGAATGCTTTACCCTTTTTGCCTGCTCTGCCAGTTCTGCCAATTCTGTGAACGTAATCTTCATCATCTCTTGGCAAATCATAATTGAAAACAGCTTCAACATCATCAACGTCAATACCTCTGCCGGCAACATCTGTCGCAACAAGCAGTTGAGTAGAACCCGTTCTGAATTTTCTCATGACTCTTTCACGCTGATTTTGGTTTAAATCACCATGAAGTCCGTCCGCAAAATAACCTTTTGTTTTCAAACTTTCAACCAAATCATCCACCATTGATTTTGTGTTGCAGAAGATTAGACCAAGCTGAACGTTATTCATATCAAGGAGCCTGCTTAAAAGTTCTAATTTATTTTTGCTTACCACTTCAAAGTAAACCTGTTCAATTTCAGGATTGTTAAGCTTTTCAGACATAACATTTACGATAACAGGGTTATTCTGGAATTTTTGAGTCAGTTTCAAAATATCTTTTTCCATAGTTGCTGAGAACATAATTGTCTGGCGTTCTTCAGGAGAGTCTTGCAAAATTGTATGAATATCTTCTCTAAAGCCCATATCAAGCATTTCGTCAGCCTCGTCAAGAACAACAGTTTTAATTTTCGAAATATCAACAGACTTACGCTTCATATGATCCATTAATCTGCCAGGAGTAGCAATTAAGATTTGTGCCCCTCTTTTCAGTACACTCAATTGTCTGTCAATCTGTTGTCCGCCGTAAACTGTAACTATTGTTATATCTTTATACTTAGCTAGTTTTTGAACTTCAACACCAACCTGCATAACAAGTTCACGTGTAGGGCAAAGAATTAAAAGCTGTGTGCTTTTGTCGTTCAAATCAATTTTTTCAATAGAAGGAATTGAGTATGCCGCAGTTTTACCTGAACCCGTATGGGCTTGTGCAACTAAATCTCTGCCTTCCATTATTAATTCATAAGTTTCGGCTTGTATCGGAGAAGCTTCCGTAAATCCCATGTCACTAATTGCTGAACGCATTTCGTCTGACATTTGGAATGCTTCAAATTTTCTGTTTTTCATTATATTTTCCTTAATATTACTGCTCCTTATGTCTCAAAAATGTAACAGGAGCAAAAAGTTTACATTAAGGGGTTGTGTATTTCAACATTTCTATTCTACTACAAACATAGCGGATTTATACAAATCTCTTCATAAAACTTATTTATTCTTTTTAAAATTAACTTTTAACAAAAACCCTAAAGGCATCATGCAAAAGGCTATCAAAGCAAAAATAGCAAATACATCAGCATAAGCAAAGATTTTCGATTGAACAATTAACTGCTTATAATAAACTGCACTTGCTTTGTGCATCGCCGTAATTTCAGGCAAACCAATCATAAATTTGTGTGTCATAACAGATAATCTGTGGAAAAATACAGGATTAGTATTTGACAAATTTGAAACTAGATAGGTTTGATGAACTTGTGAAAGCCTTGCAACCATAGTTGATGATAACGAAACACTTAAAACAGTTGCCACACATTTCGCAAGACTATGAAGCCCTGCACCGTTAGAGAGTTCTGACTTTGGCAGCGTGCCTAGAACAAGTCCTGATATCGGAATGAATGTTAAAATTACTCCAACCCCTAATATTACGTTAGGAAAAACAATGTATCCGAATGAAGTCATAAGTGTAAGATTTGTATAATAATAAGTTGATAAGCCAATCAATCCAAATCCTATTGCTATCAAAATTCTGTTATCAAATTTTGCAACAAGTTTGTCTATAAAACATAGCATAACAAGGCATGAAATTACCCGCGGAGCAAGCGAAAGACCGCTTAGATATGCAGTATAACCCATAATACTCTGCAAATATTTCGGCAGCAAAACAATAGTTACATATATAATCATGTTAACAAATGCACCAAGATAAGTTCCGATTGCAAAGTTTTTGTCTTTCAAAATTCTAACATTAACCATCGGGTCTTTGTATTCAAGTTCCCAAACAACAAAGAAAATAAATGAAAACAGCGAAATTCCTGCAAGCCAGCATACCCAGGTTGTATCAAACCAGTTATATTGTTCACCTTTATCAAGTACAATCTGCATAGTTAAAAGCCATACAACAAGGAGGGAAAATCCAACTACATCAACTTTTTTAGGCTTAACTCTTTCTTCTTTTTCAGGAATAAAAAATTGGATTAATATACAAGAGATTATGCCAATAGGAATATTCATCAAATAAATCCACTGCCAGCTTGAATTATCTACAATAAATCCACCAACTGTAGGCCCCATAATGGAAGACACCATTACAGCAAGAGCAAACAAAGCCATTGCACGTCCTCGTTGTTCAAACGGAAAACTTGCAATAAGTATTGCCTGTGAAATCGGCATTAAAGGACCGCCTCCAACACCCTGAATAAGCCTTCCCAGAACCATAAAATTCAAACTTGGAGCAAAGGCACATAAAAGTGATCCAAGTGTAAATATTGCAATAAAGGTTTTTAAGAAATTCACACGACCCATAAGGTTTTCAAACCAAGCAGTCAGAGGAAGTAAAATCGCATTTGCTATCATATAACTTGTAATAACCCAGTTTGCCTCATCCAGCGTTGCACCAAAGTAACCTGCAATATGAGGTATAGCAACGTTGGTTTCTGAAGTCGCAAGCATTGCAAAAGCTGTAGGTAAAAGTATCGTAAATGATATTAACCAGACAGGAATTTTTTTTGTAGTTTCTCCAGCAATAGTCTGTGTACTCATACAATTATTTTAGCACTAATAATTTTTTATGTTTTCAGGAACCTCTATACCTTCACTTTTAAATTTTTGGATAAGTTCTCTTAGCGATACTTCCTGACGATCCAAAATATTTAATACCTTTCTTGAAAAGGTATCACTTTTATATTTTATAGTAGATCTAGAAACCTGTTTCACAGCAGGTTTAGCATTATCGGTTATTCCTCTTTCACATATTTTATAAGCATTTAGCATTCGCTTTTGGCTTTTTTCAATAACCGAATTTTTCTTCTCATAAGAAATAAATTCTTTTATAAGATTACTGTAAGTCTCATAGTAACTAATCTTTTTATTAATACTATCTTTTGCACCATGAAAATCAAAATCCGGATTTGAATATTTTTGCATAAATTCTTCAATTTCGTTTTGAGGGAAATATATACCGTCAATCAATTTTCTGGATTTACTTTCAGCAATATCAATCAACTTTTCTTCTTTAACAAAAAGTTCGCCAGCTTTGTTTCTAATATTATATTTTTCAAGACTGTTATTTAAATTTGTCCTAAGTGCATCTAGAGAATTTTTTACATCACGCTCAAAAATTATATCATCTCGAACAGAAAACAATCCTTTTAAAGCATTGAAATCATCTGCAAACTTAACTTTTAAATCAGCAGGCAGTTTGCCGTACAATTCTCTCATTTGATTATATGCATCATTTGCATTAATACTTCTTCTGCTTACAATACAGTTTTTATAATCTCCGAATAAAGCTGTAATATACGAACTTCTGTATATTTCTTCTGCAATATCATGAAGTTTTTGATTGGCATTTGCAATATTATTTTTTGCACCAACATATTTTGTATTTATTTCTATCAGCTTTTCGTTAATAGGATTATTTTGTTTCAAAAACTTATGAAAAGATTTTTGTACGGCATTAATCTCAGACTTCAAAATTTTTCCTTTAAAAGCAGGAGATTTTTCAAATTTATCACTTTCAAGAGCAAAGTTTCCAGCTATATATTTTGCGTTGCAGTCATAGCCTTGGCGGTTATTAAATGTATAATTTACGGGTAAAATTTTCATGTTTTCCTCAGCTTTTTTACATTAAAAAATCCGTAAATCTAAAATTTTGCGTAAAAATTTTGCACATATGGCATTTAATGCTATAATCCTTTTACAGAGAAGTTTTATAAGAAAGCCAGTGATGAAAAAGTTATTAGTTGTGTTAATTGCATATTTTTGCCTCACGCAAACCTGCTTTGCAATCGATGTTCCGCAGAAAATTAATATTAAAGAGGCAATTGATATTGCTGTAGAAAATAATATTGATTACAAAGCCGCAAAAATTGATGTTGACATTGCTAAAAACAAAATAAAAGAAGCGAACAGACTTCAAAACCCCGATATAAACATTTTCTACAACCTTGGTAAATCAGGTAGAGGAAACCCGCAGCAGATTGGTATGTCTGAAACTATTGAAATTATGAAACGCGGTGCAAGAAAAAAACTGGCTAAATCAAATTTGCAGTTAACAAAAGAAAATACAGGCTATTTTGAATTTGATTTAAAAATGGATGTCAGAGAAGCATATATAAATCTTGTTGCAGCAAAATCAATTTTGAATAGTCTTGAACAACAACAAAAGCTTTTAGAAGAACTTGTTGATATTGCAAAAAAACGTGCAGCAGCAGGTGCAGCACCGGAAATGGATGTTTTGCAGGCTGAAATAGCACTAAACCAGATGGTGACACAGGTTAACACTGCAAAAGTTAATGTAAAAAGTGCTTTGTTTGAATTTAATAAAGTAATTAACCCAAAAGACAAAACAGACGTGCAATTTGATACGGCTGATGATTTATTTACCGACAAAGAGAACTTTATCGCTTTGTTAACGCCAAAACCAAAATCTGATATGCCTTCTTTTGATTCTATTTCTCAAAACTCTTTAAAAAACAGATTTGATATAAGAATTGCGAAACAACAAATTGACGTTGCACAAAAAAATCTGACAGTTGTTGCAAGACAAAGAATACCGGATTTAGCAATATTAGGCGGATACGGATACCAGAGCAAAAACATAAGTGATGACGGAACTTTTCAAAGCGGTGCATATGTCGGCGGAAGTTTAGTTAATATACCGCTTTTGTATTCTTACAGACCTGAGATTAAAAATGCAAAACTGGAAATTGAAAAAGCAGAACTTAATTATACATCTGTGCAAAACAAAGCACTTAAAGATTTAAACAATGCTTACGAAAAGTTTGTAACAGCAAAACTTAATTTAAATTACTACAATGACAAACTTTTGAAAGACAGTGCCGAAATGATAAGAATTTCAAAAATGAGTTATGAGGTCGGAAAATCAAACCTTACAACACTTATCGTTATGGAACAGTCTTATAAATCCATCATAGTCGGTTACACATATGCACTTGCTGATTATTATAATTGCTGGATAGATTTTTTAAGAGAGGTTAATGCAGAGGAGTTCAGTTTAGAAGATGAAAGTATTTAACAAACTAATAAAACTTTCTATAAAAAATAAATTTTTCTCTGCTACACTTGCAGGGCTTCTGATTTTAATCGGTGCATTCTGCCTGAAGAATTTAGACATTGAAGCATATCCTGATTTTACCAACCCTATGGTCCAAGTTATAACCCAAATGCCCGGTAAATCAGCAGAAGAAGTAGAGCGTCTTGCAACAATTCCTTTAGAAAAAAACTTAAACGGAATTCCTCATGAAAAGAAATTGTATTCAAGCTCACTATTCGGTTTATCTGTAATCAAAGTTGTTTTTGAAGACGGACTTCAATCATCTTTAATCCGCCAGCAAGTTTTAGAAAGAATTTACCAAACAGATTTACCTGACGGTATAAAACCCGTTCTAGGTCCTGACGCTTCGGCTATCGGTGAAATCTACAGATACACACTCGAAAGCGACTATTACAATCCTATGACTTTAAAAGCTCTTGAAGACTGGCAGATGGAAAAAGCTTTCAAACAGGTTCCAGGGATTATTGAAGTAAACAGTTTTGGCGGACCGGTAAAAACGTACAAAGTAATTTTAAACCACGAAAAAGTCCGCTTTTACAATATCGATGTTGGTGAAATTTTTGATGCCATTAAAGCATCAAACTCAACCGGAGGCGGTCATTATATCTCTAACAATGATCAGGCTTATATTGTAAGAGGTTTAGGTCTTTATTCCAGTGTTGAAAGCATTGAAAACACTGTAATCACTACTAAAAACGGAATTCCTATCCGTGTAAAAGACGTAGGTGTTGTAATGATTGACCCTGCAGTTCGTATAGGACAGGTAGGCAAAAACCTTGATAATGACGTGATTGAAGGTATTGTATTAATGAGAAAAGGAGAAAATCCAACTCGTACTATCAAAAACCTCAATGACAGACTTTCAGATATAAAATCACAACTTCCAAAAGGCGTTCATTTGGTGCCGTTCTATGAAAGAAGCGAACTTATCTCTAACACAATGCACACAATAGGGCACAATGTAGTTTGCGGAATTATTTTCGTAATGATAATACTTTTCGCATTCATTCTTGATTTGAGAATTACTTTAATTGCATCTCTTGTTATACCTTTGGCTTTAGGATTTGCATTTATGCTTTTCAGGCTGTTTAATATTCCGGCAAATCTTTTAAGTATGGGTGCTGTAGACTTCGGAATTATTGTTGACGGTGCTGTTATTCTCATGGAAAACATTTTTAGATGTCTTGCAAATTACAAAGGTGCGTTAACCCAAAACAAAAAAGAAGCTTTAATCTACAAAGCTGTAAAAGAAGTCGGAAGTGTAATAGTATTTTCTACAGTAATAATTTTATGCTGTTTCTTGCCGATATTTGCATTTGAAGGTGTTGCAGGTAAACTATTCCATCCGCTTGCCTTCACAATGGGATTTTCATTAATCGGTGCTGTTCTGGCTTCAATATTTATGCTTCCTGCTATATCAGCCATTTATATGCCTAATAAAAATATCATCGAAAAAGAAAATAAACCACTAGAAAAAATTACAAACCTTTATATGTCAACATTAGACAAAGTTTTTCGTCATCCAAAGAAATTTTTAACATCAATTGCAGCAATGTTTGTTCTTGCAATAGGCTTATTTTTCACAATCGGTTCAGAATTTCTGCCAAACCTTGACGAAGGAAATATCTGGCTTCGCGTAACTGTGCTTCCTAGAAGTACGACGATTGCCCACTCCGTTGATGTTGCAAGACAAATAAGAGAAATCCTGCTTGAATATCCGGAAGTTAAAAATGTAATCTCTCACATTGGTTCTGCTGATGACGGCACTGATCCAAACCTTCTATCAAACATTGAAAACATGATTGATTTAAAACTTGCAAAACATTGGAGATGGAAGTTCCACAAAAACAAACAAAAACTTGTTGAGGATATGTCTAAACAACTTTCTCAAATACCAGGTATAACAACCTATTTCACCCAGTACATCCAGGATAACGTTGAAGAAGCTGTGTCAGGTTCAAAAGGTCAGGTGGTCGTAAAAATTTACGGAACTGATTTATATAAATTACAAGACTTGCAGGACAAAACAATTGCACTTCTTTCAAATGTTCGAGGCATTGTTGACCTGTCATATGACCAGATAATCGGACAGCCGCAATATCAAATCAAAATTGACAGAGTAAAAGCAGCACGATACGGACTAAGAAGCGACGATATACAAAAGGTTGTGGAAATTGCCATAGGCGGCAAGAACGCTACACAGGTAATTGAGAATGAAAAACGCTTTGATGTATTTTTGCGTCTTGAACAACAAGACCGCGACAGTTTACGCAAAGTTGCAAATATTATCGTAAAAACTCCTGAAGGTATTTCAGTGCCTTTAAGCAACGTTACCGATATTACAACTGATAATGGTGCAATGATTATTACAAGAAGTGAAAATTCGCGTATAGCTATTGTCAGGTTTAACATAAGAGGACGCGATTTAGGTTCAACAGTAAAAGATGCCCAAAAATCATTATCAAAAAATCTTGATTTGCCTGATGAATACAGAATTAAGTGGGCAGGACAGTCAGAAAGCCAAAAAAATGCAAACGCACGCTTAGCAATAATTCTGCCTATAACATTACTTTTGATTGGTGTAATCCTGCATTTTAACTACAAAAACTGGAAACACGTTCTCATTGCAATGTCATCTATTATTGTAACCTTATGCGGATGTATTTTTGCATTGTTTATAACAAGAACTTATTTTTCAATATCAGCAGGTGTAGGTTTGATAGCTGCAATCGGAGTTTCTATACAAAACGGGGTCATAATGTTGTCTTCAATTATCAGGCAGCAAAAATTCCATGAAAATAAAATTGAAGCAATTGTAAAAGGTGCAGTTCAAAAACTCAGACCGGTATTAACAGCATCACTTGTTGCAATTTTGGGCTTGCTTCCTGCCGCACTCTCAAACGGTATCGGTGCACAAAGCCAAAAACCTTTTGCGATAGCAATTATCGGCGGATTATTAGTAGGAACTTCGTTTACAATCTTCCTAATCCCGCTTTTATTTAAAATCTCTGATATAATTTCTTTACACACAGCAAAGAACTGTCAAACAATTTCAACACCAGATAAAATGGAGATAATTAATGAAAAACTTTAAATTATTATTAATATTGATGATGTCAGTAACTTTATGCGGATGTTCTTTCCATAAAAATAACGAAAATCGTGTGCATCACAAAGTTATCACATTAACAGAAGCACAAGAAAAAAATGCAGGGATAGAAACTGCTCCATTAGAAGATATGGATTTAGAAATGGAAATCACAATTCCTGCACAATTTAAAGCAAGAAATCAATCAGTAGAAAGAGTTTATTCTCCAATAGACGGCAAAATTACAGAAGTATTTGTTGAACCGGGGTCAACATTAAAAATCGGACAGCCTATTGTTCAAATAAAATCTGATGAAATAAGCCAAATACAATTAGAATTTTTAGAAAAAATATTAGAAATTGATGCGAATATAAATGAAATGAATGCACAGTATGAGCTGTCACGTGCAAGTTTCAATCGTGAAAACACATTATATAAACAAAAAATTTCATCACGTGCAGAATATGAAATTGCAAATGCACAAATGAAAAAAGACAGTGCTAACTTAAATGCGTTAAGAACAAAAAGAAACGCATTAATTCAGGTTTATCAGCAAAGATTAGCAGTATACGGCGGTGCGGCAAACACAATTAACACAGTTTTAAGAACAAGAAAAATTTATCCTTTTGTCACTCTAACCGCAAACAAAAACGGCATTTTATTGGAAAGAAAAGTTAACCCTGGTGAAATTGTAGAAAAAAACAGAGAATTATTTAACCTTGCAGATCTTTCAACAATCTGGCTTGTAGGTTATGCGTTTGAAAAAGACTCACCGGTCTTACATGTAGGACAAGAAGTCAGAGGCACACTTGAAGAATCAAAAGGAAAAACAATTAAAGGCGTATTGTCATACGTATCACCGATTTTGGATAGCACAACAAAAACACTTGAGGTACGTGCAGATATTCCAAACCCTCTTTTAGCAATTAAACCAAATATGTACGCAGAAATGTTTGTTAACACAGGATTAGTACATGTTCATGCAATACCTAACGATGCTGTAGAAAAATACGGCGACTACTCTTTTGCATATGTTAAAATAAAGCCTAACACTTATGAAGAAAGAAAAGTTGTTGTAGGTAAGAAAAACGACCAATATTCAGAAATTATTTCAGGCATTAAACCAGGTGAAGAAGTTGTTACCAAAGGTTCATTCTCACTGCTAGGGGAAAGTATAAAACTACAAGAAGCAGAATAGCAAAAAATTAAATTTATGTGTTATATATTTGCATAATGAAAATTACAAGTGTCAGTAATAATATAAATTTCACGAGGCAACTGAACAAAACCGAGCTTCAAGAAATGAAAGAAACAAGCACAAAGGCTTTTGAAGTACTTGGAAATTCAGACGGCAAAAGGATATTTGTCATGCCTGACTTTTGTTTTCCGCAATATTCTCAAAACGATACAGGAATAGGCATTTTGTCATCTAAGGCTGCAAAAGAATACCTTAGTACTATGGATAATTATTTAAATTATACTCATTTGGAAATTCTTCCTTTCGGAAAGCCTGACGGCGTTCATGAATTTTACGGAAGTTATGAATGCAAAGTTATGACACCTGGTATTCAATATATTAATCTTGAACTTTTAAAAGAAGAAGATTACGGAAAAATTTTAACTGATGATGAATACAAAGACGTTATAAAAAATAATTTAAATACCCAAACCGAACAAACAAGACAAACCCTTATTAATAATCGCAATATATTTTACGATAATGGTGCTCAGGACAAGGCTATTTATAAAGCATACGAAAGATTTAAAACATCAAACGACCCTAAAATTTTAGAATTAAAATCAGACTTCGAAAAATTTAAAACCAAAAACAAAGACTGGCTAGACATCTACAGCGTATATTACGGAGTACTGGAAAAAGA
>JBKUMA010000006.1:0-16350 GCA_046955055.1 Candidatus Gastranaerophilaceae bacterium | reverse complement strand
AAGTAAAGGTACCCAAGAAATGGATAGCTCTATTTTTTGGAATATTGCAGGAAGAGCTGGTAGAGCGTATAAAGATAAAGAAGGACATGT
Source organism: Candidatus Gastranaerophilaceae bacterium (assembly GCA_046955055.1). Taxonomy (GTDB): domain Bacteria; phylum Cyanobacteriota; class Vampirovibrionia; order Gastranaerophilales; family Gastranaerophilaceae; genus JBKUMA01. The sequence continues at coordinate 16,260 of JBKUMA010000006.1, read as the reverse complement.
AATTATCTCTTATAGGAAGAGTAAAAAATATATGCTAAACACTACAACAAATTACATTAAGTTTGATATTAAAGAGGTAATATCATCTTTAACATCTTTCTTTGAAACGTTAGATGAGAATACCGAAATAAATTTAAAACTATTAAAAGATAATCCTGCTGCCTCTAATTTTTTGCAATATCTTAATCATATTTTGAATGTATCATACCATTATAATTTTGATGATATTGATAGTGCAAAAATTAGAAATATTCTCAATAACTCTTTTGTATATAAAGAATTATCTTTTAAAGAAGGTTTTATTGAATCACAAGAAAAAATTAGAAAATTTTCTGAAAAATATATTGACTCTTTAAGGAATAAAAGACAGGAATCGTTAAAACTTGCTGATGTATTTGGAATAAGTAATATAAGCTTAGGTTCAATGCAGGCAAAGATAAAAGAGCTTAGAGAAGAAATTATTAATGAACATGGAACAGAAGTCTTAAATGAGTATATAAATGCAACTAATATAATACTTAATACTCAAAATTCCGATAATTTATCTAAAATTGTAGATATAATTGCAAGACTTCCAGAAATGAAAATTTTTATGGTTGGTGAAGGGAAATTAGATTCCGAAAGTCTCGCAAAAATAATAATAGGTTGGGTTAATGGCAAAAATGTACGAGACATTGCAAATGATATTAAACGTGGTGGACAACATATTAATGATTTAATTGGCATATGTAACAAATTTATAAATGGAAACATGAGAAATTTTGTACCATGGGGATTGTCTATATTTCAAATACTTACAAATGACAATGAAAAAAATTTACCTTCATATGTATATTATGGTGTTAATAATAAAGAGGATGTTATTTTATCAAAAATTGGTATACCTCGTTTCGCTCTAGAAAATGTTAAAACTCTTCTAAACAAAAAATATCCTACAGAAAGAATATCCATTGATAACATGGAAAGTCTGAAGAGTAAGATTTTATCATTTGACAAACAAGATTATGATATTGCTAAAATTGATAAGTCTATTTATAAAGAAATTGTAGATACTGGACTATAAGAAATTATTCGCTTTTGAAAATATCTACCCCTTTTTGAGCTGTTTTTAATAAGCTATAGTAAAATTCCAGTTCCTCATCACTGGCACTATTAAGTATCTGCATTGATTTAATATAAAATGGGTTGTCGTTTACTGGTACATTTTCTAAGTTTAATCCAACATCTTCTATATTAAGGTCAAGAGCTTTTAAAACTTTACTAAGGGTTGTAAAACTAGGCATGTATGTGCCTAATTCCAATTTAGAAATATGTTTCTCGTGGACATCTGCCAATTCTGCTAACTTAGCTTGTGTATAACCTTTTGATTTTCTTATCGCTTGTAGTTTTTTGCCAAAAGTATTGTCTTTATTCATATTTAACCTCCTAATTATTTTATGAGGTCTTGTAATAAACTTAAACAATACAACTTGATAATTCTTTTTAATAAAAGTATCAGATTTATGGTATTAAAATTATTTTTATGTTAATGTAAGCATAGAATTAAAAATCCATTGAGGATGAAAAATGATTGAAAAATTTGCACTTGTTATTACTATTTTATTTGTAATTCACATGGTAAAAGATTTTATTGAAACATTTTTTGAATAAAGAAAGGAGTTTAAATGAATCCAGAAGAAGAATTTGAAGCAAAAATAGGTTGTTTCCTTATCAGCTTGATTATTATTGGAGTTATTGCATTTGTATTTAAGCAAGTATGGATAATTCCTGTAGCACTTATAGCTTGGGGACTTCATACAGGTATCAAATATCTGAAAAATAAAGAAAAAGAGAATTCTCTTAACTACGAGATTGAGCTATCACCTTACAATATTAAACTTTATCGTGAAAGAGCAGAATTAAATCTTAAAAATAAAAAATATAATGAAGCAATACAGGATTACACAAGAATTATTGAATTGAATTCATCTAATCCAGCTGAAAACTATGCTAGCAGAGCATACGCATATTATTTAGCTGGAGAAAATCAGTTATCAATAAAAGACTACAATAAAGCAATAGATTATCAACCACAATGTTCAGCTTGGTATTGCTACAGAAGTTTAGCTTATAAAAATTGCGGTTCTGAAAGTGCATACAAAGAAGCAATTATAGACTTAAATACAGCTTATGAGTTAATGTACGCTAAAGACCCTAAAATCTATAATATTGAAAGCAGGATTTTTCGTTTTGGACCATCAGATTTGCATTTTGAACGTGGAATGCTTTATAGCAAGATTAATAGACCTTACTGTGCCGTAGAAGAATTGAAATTAGTACCTGAGAGATATAAATATAGTGATATTGCAAAACAAGAAATCGAAAAATGTTATGCGGCTTTTCAAACAGTAAAACAAATCAAACAACAAAAGGAAATAGATTACTGGCTAAGTTTGGACGGCTGGCAGTTTGAAAAAGCTATTGCTGATGTATTTAGTAAAATGGGATATTCTACTAATGTTACCAAAGGTTCTGGCGATGGCGGGATTGATATAATTATTGAGCAATCAGGATATCGGGCAGTAGTTCAATGTAAGCATTACAGCTATCCAGTTCCACCTGAACCTGTAAGGGCACTATGGGGATGTAAAGATGAATTTAATGCTAATGAGGTAATTTTAGTTGCAACAAACGGAGTAACACAAGCTGGGCAAGAGTTTATAGATAAAAGAGAACAATATAAGCTATATACATTAGATGATATTATTGAGCTAATGGCTGAAGTTGAAAATAAAACAGGAGATTTTATAACAGAGTTCCGCTGGTATTCAAAGCAGTCACCACAAGAGAAACATTGTTTAGATATAAATCTTCCGTTAAAAGTAAATGCTGATTTTGCAGGTAATAATGTAGACATAGAATATTTTATTTGGGAAACCTACAAACAAGATAATTATAAACTGATTAGTAAAAAAATCACTGTAGATATTCCTAACGATTATGAAACTAATAGAAAGCTGACATATTCTCAAAAAGGCAATATTGATGGTGATGATATTGGCAACTTGTATATAAATTTAGTGGATGAATTAAATACGCAAGTTGAATCTTCGAATGTTGATTACGCAACTGGTTTACCTAAAGAATTAAAGAAATTCAACTGGGGTGCATTTTTATTGCCTGTCATATGGCTAATTGGGAACAAATGCGGTTCAGTTTTAGGTGGGCTTTTCGCAATAGGATTTGTTATTAATTTACTGTATAAAGCTGGACTTGATGAAATTTGGGGTTTAGTAGCGTATATAGGGGTTTCCATTTTCTTAGGTATAAAAGGAAATGAATTAGCCTGGAAAAATAACAAATATGAGGATATTGAAGAATTTAATATTATACAACATAGGTGGGTAGCGGGTATTATAACTCTCATAATTTTAATTTTGCTGATAATATCAGGAATTTCATAAAAGTTTATAATTAGTTTAAAAATATTGAAAGGAAAAATATGAAAAAATTATTGTCAATTTTATTTTTTGGAATAGCTGTTTTAGCATATACTATTATATCTCCCGTTTTTGCAGAAAACTACAAGTACAAATTATATGACCCGAAAGCAAACAAGTCTGATTCTGCCGTAATGATTACTGTAGCTTGTGGTGGAGAAAATAGTTACACACTAGGACTTCTTACAAAACAAAATGGAGTCTGCATAATAAATTCAATAGAAAACAAAGAAAATGGTTTAGTTGGTGGTAAATGTGTTGGTTTTACAGGAGTCAACAATGGACATATTTATTCTTGGAAAGAATATCAACCGAATACTTTCAATGTAGAAGTAAAATCTATAATTAAGGAACGAGAAAAAGAAGGTATGCATTTATACGGGTCAAACTAACTTAAAAAGAGAAAACAATGCACAAAACATGGATTAAAGTGAATTAGTTTTTTGCAAGATTTTTTGCAATATTGTTGGTCAGCGGAATTTTATGGCGACAGGATTATACTAGCAGATTAAATACTGAATGGTTCAGCTATTTTATAATATTTATCAGGAAGAAATATCTGAAGAACTAAAAAAATAATTTTTTATCTTGTCAAAGTAGTATAGAGTTATTATTCTTCTTTAACAATATTATATTCTTTTATGACTTATATAAAAGGAGATACATATGGCACTGCAAGATATAATAACAAATTTAGGTACAGCAATAATTAATCTGGTAAATGTTAGAATAACAAAAGCATTTACAACTCATGATTCTGAACTTGAAGAAATCTTATTAGATTTAAAAGCTAAAGTTGATGAGTTAGCTGGAGATAATACTCCAGATATTCCTGTTACACCAACTACAGAAGAGTTTGATATTAATGGTTATACTGGTACAATAACAACATTATCAGAAGACGATAATTATGTAACGATATATGAGTTTAATCCTGTTTTAAGTCTTCCTACTAGTAAATTCTTTAGCGGAGACTATGATAAAAAACCTGTTAAAATTGTACTTACTAATGAACAGGATGTTCCTTTAGAATTACAAGATTTTGGTACTGGCTCTATGGGGTCTACAGTTTCTGGATATAACAATACTCATTTTCAAATATCAGCAAGAAATGGTAGTCTAAAACAATTAAAATTGTATAACGAAAATACTGAAAGAATAGATGTAACTAGATTTTATACAATTTCGGAAGCACCATAACTCTTAAGCATAAAGAAACAGTAGCAATGCTAAATTGCTACTGAAATAAGGTGAATCGTTTTGGGGATAGTTTTATCCTGCAACTTCTGCAAACTTAGCCTGCATAGTAGGATTATTTTTAGTTAAGCGTTTGATACTTAAATCTTCAGCTTTATTATTCGCTAACCGCAAATTATTCTCTGATGATAACAACGCATCTTTTGTCTTTTGCAAATGCTCAATAGTCTTATCAATTTCTTCAATAGCAGTTTTAAACTTCTTACTAGCTAACTGGTAATTCTTAGAAAATTTATCTTTAAAGTCATTCATTGCAGCTTCAAAGTTTGATACATCTATATTCTGAGACTTTATCAATGCCAACTCACGCCTGTATTCTAAAGAATTCAACGCAGCATTACGTAACATTGTAATAATCGGAATAAAGAATTGCGGACGAATTACATACATCTTCGGATATTTATGTGACATATCTACAATACCAGAATTATACAATTCACTTTCAGGTTCCAATAAAGAAACTAAAACTGCATACTCACAATTCTTTTCTATGCGGTCTTTATCCAATTCCTTCAAGAAATCTTCATTTTTCTTTTTAGTAGAAGTTGTATCTGTTTCATTTTTCATCTCAAACATTATTGAGATAAATTCTCCGCCATCAGAATCTCTGTCTCTATAAATGTAATCGCCTTTGCTGCCAGATTTAACATCATTATCCTTTTCAAAATAAGCATTTTGAAAACCAGTTGCACGTAATCTGTTAAACTCAATTTCACAATGCTGTTCAAGAGATTCGCCAACCATTTTTGTAGAAAGTTTTGCTTTAAAATCTTTGTAGCGTTCAATTTCTTCATCTTTAAAGCGTAGTTGGTTTTCATACTGTTCTTTCAAAGATTGTTCTCTGAGTTTGAATTCTTTCTCAGCCAATTCACTTTCATTAGTAAGTTTTAAGATAAAGTTTTCCTGAGCAGACATTTTGTTACTGTAATCTGTGATAATATTTGCGATTTGTAGGTCTTTATCTTTATTAAAGTTTTTCAATTTGTTTTGCAGTTGTAGAACTTCTTTGTCTTTTACAGCAATAAATTCACCGAGCTTAGCAACAAAAGTTTCTTCTTTAGCTTTAATTTCAGATTCTAATTCATTTATTTTTGCATCTTTGTCGCTTAACCCTTTGTTAAACTCTTTTTCCAGTTCAAGTTTTATTAGTCGAGCTAAATTCTTTTTGTCTTTTTCAAATTGAATTTCTCTGTTTTTTAATTCTTTTGAAAATTCTTTGTCTTTAACTTGTTTAACTATTTGAGCATAGTAATTTTCATCTACCTGAAAAATTTCTCCACACTTAGGGCATTTAATTTCGTTGTTCATTTTTACATCCTTTCATTTTTTTATTCTTAACTTGTAGGTACCTATCTGAGTTAAGAAAATGAAATGAAAAAATTTGCTAGGAAGAGAAAATGGTGAAAAATAGGGTAAAACATACTAGTGAAAACTGTTTTAACCTATTTAGTGGAATTTGCTATGGGAATCCCCAAAACTCTTTTATATTCGTCAATACTTGATACATTTGCAAATTTTTCATTAAATTCATCTATATTTACTTTATCGAACCTAAAGTTGTCAGCGATTTCACAACCATTAGCCCACTCTGTCTTTAAAGTATCTAGATCACTATAAGAATCAATAAGCTTATTAACAGGCTCAAGGTTAGCATTTCTAAACTCTTCAACAGTCTTGGCATTTTTCATTTTGTCAATCATAGACTGAGCATTTCTCAAAAGTTCCTTTTGTTCCTGAGGAATAGATGTTGTTTCACTCAATAACTTCTCTCCAGCTTTTTTGATAAAAGTATCAGTTGGTGCACCATCTTTTACCCATGGTTTTGAATAATATCCGATAAGAGCACCGGATCCACCGCCTACAATTGCAGAACCTGCTGTAATTAAACCTCTATTACTGTTATTTCTGCTATCAACACTATTCACGCTCATATAAAACTTTACCTTTCCATTGCTGTTACTACACACTTTATTAAAGTACAGATATAAAAAAAATTGCTATTAAGGCATCGCATCCTATCCTATCCTATCCTATGAAGGATTATAAGCGGATTTCGGGTATTTTAAAATTCATTTTTACATTTCGTTACATTTTAAAACAGACATCACTATTGTAGGTTATATATGGAAAAATTTTAATGTTTGAGTTATAATAAATCCATACAAATATTTTTAAGAGAGGGTATATAATGAACAAAAGTCAATCTGCAGGAATGTATATAGTTTTAGCAATAGTTGTCTTGGTTTTCGTGTCATCAGTATTTATGGCGGGACCTGCAACTACAACATCAGAAATTTCTTATTCTAACTTTATTCAAAGACTTGAACAAGGTGAATTCAAAAAAATAGAAAAAGCTGATGACTTTTTAATTGCAATTCCAAAAAACCAGCCAAAAGCTGAGGAATCTAAAAAAACAGTAACAGCTCCTTCTGTAGACAATCCTTTCGGAGTAGCTGAAAAAAAAGCTCCGATAGTTCAATATAAAGTTCTAACACCGAACGACCCTGACTTAATGAAAAAACTTGATGCTTCTCAAGTCGAAATAACAGTAAAAAAACCTGCTGAATCATCTCAATTATTAGGCATTTTAGGTTCATTACTTCTGCCTATACTGTTTATTGTCTTTCTTATGGTAATGGCAAAAAGCATTCAGGCTGGCGGCTCTCAAGCTATGTCTTTTGGCAAAAGCAAAGCAAAAATGTTATTAGACAGCAAAGTTAAAACTACATTTAAAGATGTTGCGGGTATTGACGAGGAGAAAAAAGAACTTGAAGAAATAGTTGACTTCTTGAAAAACGGTGACAAATATATAAAACTTGGTGCGAAAATTCCTAAAGGCGTACTTCTTGTAGGTTCTCCTGGTACAGGTAAAACCCTTATGGCAAAAGCTGTTGCCGGTGAAGCCGGTGTTCCTTTCTTTTCAATAAGCGGTTCTGACTTCGTTGAAATGTTTGTAGGTGTCGGTGCAAGCCGTGTTAGAGATCTTTTTGACCAGGCTAAAAAACATCAACCTTGTATAATATTTATCGATGAAATTGATGCTGTAGGAAGACAACGTGGTGCAGGTATGGGCGGCGGTCACGACGAACGTGAACAAACATTAAACCAGTTGCTTGTTGAAATGGACGGCTTCGATGAAAACGTTAATATTATTGTTATTGCTGCCACAAACAGACCTGACATCCTTGATAATGCATTATTAAGACCTGGCAGATTTGACAGACAAATAGTTATTAACAGACCTGACATATTAGGCAGAGAACAAATTTTAAGAGTACACGCAAAAAATAAACCGCTTGCTGAAGATGTTGATTTGAAAGTTCTAGCAAAACGTACACCGGGTTTCACAGGTGCAGATTTGCAGAATTTATTAAATGAAGCTGCACTTCTTGCTGCACGTTATGACAGAAAAGATATAAATATGGAAAATCTTGAAGAAGCAATTGACAAAGTTATTGCTGGTCCTGAAAAGAAAAGCCGTATTATTACAGACGAAGAAAAAGAAAATACTGCATACCACGAAGTAGGTCACGCATTACTTGCAAAACTTTTGAAAAACACTGACCCGCTTCACAAAGTATCAATAATTCCGCGTGGTATGGCATTAGGTATAACTATGACGTTACCTGAAAAAGATCATTTGACTCTTAAAAAATCACAGCTTCTTGATAGAATTACAATGACTTTAGGCGGACGTGTAGCAGAAGAAATCGTATACGGTCCTGATAACATCACAACAGGTGCAAGCAACGACCTTGAAAAAGTAACTCAAACAGCACGTAACATGGTTACAACATACGGTATGAGTGAAAAAATGGGCAACATGCAATACGGCAAGAGTCAAGAACACGTATTTATGGGCAGAGATTTCGGACATAGCAGCGACTTTTCAGACGAAATAGCAGCGGAAATCGATAAAGAAGTTAAGAAAATAGTTGACGAACGCTACGAAGTTGCTAAAAAATTGTTAACTGAAAACCGCGATATGCTTGAATATATTTCTAAAGCATTACTTGATGACGAAACAATTGATGAAAAAACATTTGAAGAATTGATGGAAAAAGTTAGAAGTGAAAGACAAAGTTAAATATATTTTTGAAGTTCCTGCCGAAAAATTTATTGAGGAGGAAAGCTGTGATATTTTAGGATTAAAATTCACAGGCGAAGATATAGAAAAAGATAAAAAGCTTTTAAAAACACTTTTGCCAAAAATTGAAAAACCCTTAATGATACGTGGAAGCGGCGATGATAACACTGATAAAACGCTTCTGCCTGCACTCATTGAAGTTTTAGACAGAAAATGTATAGTCGCATATGCCGATGAAAATACATATAAAAGCATTGTGCCGTATGTTATAAAAGGCAATCACAAACTTGTTTTACGTACACCAATTGACATAAACCTTTGCAAAGAACTGAATATTTTAAGTTCTGATTTAGGTTTGGATAAGAGCTGCATAATCATTGATACAGACATAGGCGGTTTGGGATACGGTTTAGAATACGGATACAGTATTATGGAAAAAATTAAACTTGAGTCCTTAAACGACGAATATCTTAATATGCCTATGATATCATTTGTATCGGAAGAAACCGCTAAAACTAAAGAAGCAAAAGATGTTAACCTTGCACCTTTTCTAGAAATATCATCGGCAATGTCAGTAAAAGCTGCAGGTGCAAACTACATTGTACTCACTTATCCGCAGAATGTAAAAATTCTAAAGGAGTTTGAATGACAGAACTTTCAGGATTACAGATATTTAAATACCTTCCCGGTGCAAAGAAAACAGAACATACCAACTGCAAAGAATGCGGCTGTCCCACCTGCATGGCATTTGCACTTAAATTAGCCAAAAAACAAATTGACATTACTAAATGTGCATATGTTCCTGATGAATTGAACCAAAAATTTGCCCTCAGCTGTAAACAACCTCAAAAAACAATAGAAATAAACGGTTTGAAAATAGGCGGCGAAAACGTACTTTTCCGTCACGAAAAAACATTTATTAATAAACCGCCTCTTGCTGTTGTAATTGATATGGCAAAACCTGACTGGCAGAAAAAACTTAATCGTATTCAAACGTTTGAACTTTCGCGTGTTAACGAAATCTTAAAAGTTGATTTAATTATTACCAAAAATGGAACTCTTGAGAATGCAATCAGTTATGAGGAATTGCAAAAATTACCTTTAACAGAAATTATTGATGAAGATTTTGAAAAAACATCTCAAGAACTAATTCAAATCCGCCAAAAAGCAATTCTTGAAAAAAATGAAGAATACTCTAACCCTGTCTATGTTTACTTTAAACACACAGAGGATTTAAACAGTTTATGTGCAAAAGCATCATACTATATTTGTAAATATGCCAACATGATTGTCTTTGAAGATTTTGACGAAAACATTTTTACATCGCTTTTAATGCTACGGCAAAATATCTTTACAGACCCTCAAAAACCGCTTCAAGTGGAATCAAAAATTTATGAATTTAATAATCCTGATGAAAATTCAATAATTTTTATGACAACAAACTTTGCCCTGACTTTTTTCGCAGTCGCAAATGAACTTGAAAACCTTCCTGTGCCATCATATTTAATTGTCACACCGGCTGATGGAATGAGTGTTTTAACCGCGTGGTCGGCTGAAAAATTTACGGCAAAATTAGTTGCAAAAACCTTGATAAAATTCAATCTTGCACAAAAAGTTAAAACAAGAAAAATAATTATCCCCGGTCTGCTTGCTCACATGAAAGAAGAACTTGAAGAAGAAATAAAACTTGCAAACCTTGATTTTGAAATAGTTGTAGGGACTATCGATGCATATGCAATCAGTGACTTTGTAAAAAATATTAAATAAAGTAGCAAAAAACATTTTGCCTGGTTTTTATGTGAATATGCAAATCACAAAAATAAATTCACAAACATTCCAAGGAATTAAAATATCGGCAAACACTCCCGGTGCCGTAGTAGAAGCTATTAAAAAATCTAACCTGCTTCAAGATTTGGGCAAGACAAACAAAGTAACAATAAGACCTTTTACACGTAATATAGTTGATAAAGAATTAGGTAATGTTATTGAGTACGGCTTGAAATATCGTGTTGGAGAATTAAATGCACATACTAGACTGAAATTTAATATTTTAGATAAAAGTTATATTACGAAACATCTTTTGCCTAAAAGTTCTATTTCTCATAGAGACAACCGTAAGCTTAGACAACATGAAATAATAGTAGAAAATATGGTTAATGAGATAGAATCGCTGACCAAACAAGACCTTAAAAATTGGTTCGGTTAAATTATTTTTAATATAATGAAATAAAGTAGCAAAAAAATTAATCTACAGATTTAATACTAGTATGGAATTAAGCAATATAAATAAACAAACATTTCAAGGTATAAGAATAGGTTGCAGAGTACCTGAACCGGTTAAGGATGCTGTACAAAGATCAGAAATTCTCCAAAAACTTGGGAAATCATATGATGTTTCTATTGACCATTACAACAGAAATATTCATGACAAGGCCTTAGGGTATATAAAAGAATACGGTTTAAAATATAGAATAAAAGAAATAACCCCTAATTTATTTAATAAAAAATGCACATATAATAAAAAATATATTTCAGAATATGCAATGCCGCTTAATTCAAGCACACCTAGAATAGGCATACGTAAGCAGCAAAAAGAAGAAATTATATCAGATTTAGTAACTGAAATAGACTCACTGACCAAACAAGACATTAAAACCTGGTTTGGCTAATATTAAAAAAGTCTGTTGCATTTGTACTAGTCGGGGATATATTCCAAAATATCAGATATTTTACAGTTAAAGTATTTACAGAGTGCATTCAATGTAGATGAATCATATCTTTTCGTTTTATTGTTTCTAAGACAAGATATAGTATTTCTACTTATACCTGTTGATTCGGCAATATCTTTTGCCGTTGTTCTATATTGCCAAATTAAATCATCAAGTTTTGAAGTAATCATGTTTAAATTATAAACGTTTACAACGTTACTTGACATTATGCACAGCTTTTAGTATTTTAGGTATTATAAACTGTGCAATAATTTAAAGAAGCTTTACTTATGATAAATAAACACTTAGAAGAATTTATAATTTACTTTCTGGAAGTTATATTCTATTCCTTTATTTTAAATTTCAAAGAAAGAAATAAGTACAAAGAATTCCCCATAAAACATCATATTGATTTATGGCAAAATGATTTAATAGACATAATTAACTGCTGGATTGATTAGATTATATGTGAAAAAGATAAGAAATAATCACTGATAATATTAATAAGCATTGGCAGAATCCAAACCAGTATCGCAGCACCTAAGCAAGGCTTGAACAAGAAACTTAATTGGAAAACGTTTACCTGAGGTGCTGTTTTTGATATGACACCCAGAATAATGTCTTGCCCTAGTGTTGCCAACAACACAGGAGAGGCAATTTGCAGCCCCATAAACAAGACATTCGATGACAATTCGATTAAGTAGTCCATATTAACCAATTGCTGCAAAGGAATGCTTGTGGCACCAAGCGGAAATATTTCAAAACTTCTAATTAATGCCTGTATAAGCCAGTAAATTCCTCCAAGCTGGATAAATATTAACAGACCCAATAATGAAAACGCTTTACCAAGAATAGAAACCTGGCTTGATGTTGTCGGATCCAAAACCATTGCGGAAGAAAGCCCCATTTGCATATTAATCATATCAGCACCCGCTTCCACTGCAATCAATATCAACTGTGCCATATAGCCAATCATCGCACCAACAACGATATTTAAAACTATAGAAAGTGCAAAAGAATCTTTTATAACATTTACATCAGGTTTTACAACACTTGTAAGAACTATTGTTAATACAAGAACAAAACTCAATTTCACAAGTGATGGGATTTCTTTTCTGTTAAACACAGGAGCAAGTCTTATAAACCCAAGAAGGCGTGCAAAAATAAAGATACCTGCCGCAAGGTAAGTATTCAACATTGGAAACATTTTCATTAATTCATTAATAATGTTCTCCAATTATTCCCCTCCCAGTTTCTTTGGCGGGAGAAGAATATCAATCCCGTCAATTTTCAAGTTTTCAGGCGGAAAGTCAAAAGGTTTAACATCAAAACCCTTTATTTTTTTTACATCTGTTTCATCTTTTTTAACAACAGCCTCAATATAACTCTTACCGTTGTCTGTTATTAGAATTATATTTGTCTTGCCTTCTTTTTTTGATTTTAGAATTATAGTTTTCTTAGAATTATCAATAGTTTGAACAGGAAATGCTTCAAGAACAGATTTATCTTCAACAGTGACAGACTTCACCGGACTATCTGAAAATAGAACATAATCCCTGTATGCAAAAGCTTTTACAGGAATTAAAAAAACTATTAATAATAAAAGTGTTCTTTTCATCTACTATCTTCCAAGGATTTTGTTAGTTTCCACAAAGTCAGGTTTTGGCATTGGTGTACGAGAGCTTGGCAAATATTTCATTTTCTTATTCTGGTCTATGAAAGGAACTTTACCAGGATTTTTCATAAGCTCATTCATTGTAGGCTGATTTTTAAATTTGTCACTCATCTCTTTTTCAAAAGGGTAGTATACTTATAATAATCAGAAGAAAGCACATATGTATCATTTTTAGGTACAGCATTAAATGCTAAAGCCATTCCGTCTGTAAAAAAGTTTTTTAAAAGGTTAATAAAGCCAATTCCTCCGATTACAATAACAAGGAATACAGCAAGAATTTTAGGAGCCGCAGCAATAGTTTGTTCCTGAACCTGAGTAACAGCCTGCAATATACCAACAACAAGACCTATACCCGCAGCAACAAGAACGCATGGCATTGATATGGTTAACATCAATAAAAAACCTCTTGCTAAATATTCAACTAACGCTTCCATATATATTATCCTTTCAAACGATTTTAGTTATAACTTGTTACCAGCCCCTGAACGATTAATGCCCAGCCGTCAACTGCAATAAATATCAACAACTTAAACGGCAGAGAAATAATTGTCGGAGATAACATAAACATCCCCAGAGCCAGCAAAATATTCGCAACAACAAGGTCTAATACAATGAACGGTACAAATATTATAAAGCCGATTTCAAAGGCTGTTTTCAGTTCGCTTATTATAAAAGCAGGTGCAACTTGCCATACAGTAATTTCATCAGGAGACTTAGGCGGAGTTTTCTGCGACATTTCGACAAAAAATGACAAATCGCTTTCACGAGTCTGTTTCATCATAAACTCTTTTAACGGCTTGGAGCCTTCATTAATAGCCTCAATCATATTCTGATTTTTCTGATACGGCACAGAACCCATTTCATACATCTTCTGGAAAGTGCTTCCCATAGTGTAAAAAGTCAAAATCATAGCAAGACCTATGATTACAATAGACGGGGGAACCTGCTGAGTACCCATTGCTGTTTTCAGCATTGAAAATACTATGACAAATCTCAAAAAACTTGTCATACAGCAGAATACAAATGGGATAAGTGAGAATAAAGTCATCACTATCAACATTTGTAAAACGGGATTTATATCTTTTAAAACACTATCCATTTATTAATTATCCTTTTATTAACTTCAAATTCTGTTAACTATATTTTGAAATACAGTTGTTTCTTTTTCCTTCTTCGGGAAGTCGACAATTGCCGGCAAGTCATCAACTGCTGATTGTATTTGGCTGCGTCTTGCAGAAGAATTTTCATCTAACTTTGATATTAATGAAGTTCTTTCTGCATCAGAAGCTACTAAAAATCTTTCTTTTCCGGCTCTTATAACATACAGGTTTTTACGCGGAGCAAGACTGATGCAATCTTCAACATTTAAAAACTTAGAGTTAGAAGATGAACCATAACCGGCAGCAACTTTCTTATACACAAACAGTGCAAGAAAAATTACACCTACCATTGCAGTAGTGTAAACTATAAAACTTATCAAATATCCGCTCATATTCTATCCCTCCTCAAGTCAGTAATCTTTTAAATATCTTCATCTTCCAGTTCAAAATCGCTGTAATCAAACTCGTCTTCTTCGCTGTTATTTTGCGGCTCTTCAATTACATTGTCAGCACTGTTATCAAATTCATCGTCAGAACTCATTTCGTTGAATTCATCCTGTTCCTGAACTTCATTTTCTTCTGAAACTTCAGATTTATTTTTTGAAGATTTAGCAATTACTTCATCAATTTTTACACCGTATCTGTCATTAACTATAACAAGCTCACCTCTTGCAATCGGCTTGTCTTCAACAGACAAAGTAACTTTATTATCATAAATAGAAGTCAAATCAACGACCAAACCTTCTTCAATATTTTTCAATTCACCGAGAGTAATCTTCACAGAATCAAATTGTGCGTCCATTTCAACTTCAATACTATCCCAAAGATTAGTATTTTCAGTACCCATATTATCTCCTCCCTCGTTATCTACCGGAATAACCAAGCCCAAATTTGGGTTTATATTAATATCTTTTTCATAATCTTTAAATTTTAATTTCAAATGTTTTGAATTGCTGTTATCAAACACCACAATATCGTCAGTATCTAAGTTTTTCAAATCAAATACTGAAAATCTTGTACTACCGATTTTTATTGTCACATCCAAAGTACTTGTTTTAAAATCACTGTAATCAAATTTTTCACCTTTGGAAACAACCGTATCAGGTTTTAAAAGCACAGCAGGCAAAGAAATTATAAATTTTGAAACCGTATTTTCTTCAATATCCTTGATGAAAAAAGTTAAATGTACAATATCGAAATTAGTACGTTTTAATGTAGGCGGAGGCGGAGCCAGAAATGAAGATGTTGCATTGAACAAATAGTCGTTGAATGACGTAATAACTTTAGCTTCCAAATCGGTTAATTTATTAAGATTAAACCTTCTTCCTGATTTGCCTAACACTCTGTCTAATATGATGCCTATAGCTTTTTCAGATGTTCTGAAAAACATATCATGCTGTTTATCAATACGTATTTTGGTAACAAAATAAGAATCTTTATCCATTAACGTATTAATATTTTTACTAATTCCGACTAATTCAAACTTAAAACCTGGCAGGAAAAACTCATCACAAGATTGTTGTATAACAGGCGGATAGGTCTTTTTAAACCAATCATACTGAGCATACAACTCTTTGTATTCAATTGAATTAGCATTTTCATTTACCATAAATCAGCTGACTATCCCTTAATTAAGTCCGGTTTTTCCCATAACTACAATATATGAATTTCTATAACTTCACATCAACCTTTTAATGGATATTTTGAAAATGTCCATAAAAAAATAACGGCTAATGCCGTTATTTTAATTTTGCTTCTAATTTTTGAATTCTGATTTCCAATTCTTTATTTTTGGCTTCCAGAGCTTTAATTTTCAAATCCTTTTCAGAGTCTTTTTTAAATAATGCTGTAATCTTTGTATCAAGTTCTTTGACTGCATTGACCAGTGCATACAAAATGTCTTCTGTTCGTGTAATATAAAAACCGTCACCGTTAAGTTTTACAGCTTTAGGAA
>JBKUMA010000005.1:0-16565 GCA_046955055.1 Candidatus Gastranaerophilaceae bacterium | reverse complement strand
ATTTTTTCGTATTCCAAACAGTATTCCTGAATAGAAGAAATTTTATTTTCATCTTTTATATTAAAATTTATAGTACGTCTTTTTTTACCTGATTCTATATCGTATTCATCAATAGATTTGTACAGAATAAAGTTTGTTGTCTTTAGAATTTTACCTGTTTCAATATCAAACTCATCTATTGAACGCACTTTTTTATCATTAAAATAATCATAATGTGTTGTCTTAACTTTTGCACCTGTCGCAAAATCAAATTCATGAACTTTATCAACAGACTTACCGTTTTTTCTGTATATAACTTCCTCACGATTTTTAGGTATTGGAAGAGGGAGAAGTTTTGCATTTTCAGGAACTTTATGGAGTTTAACCTGTTGAGGCATAAATACCTTACTTAAAAAATTACTTTTATTTTCGCATTTAACCTCTGTATCGAAAGCCAATAAATTCATAATAACTGATTCTCCTTCTTATCTTCTTTATGATATGAAGTATTATATCAGCGTAAATTTAAACTATTAATTACCCGATTAGGTAGGATAAAATAGGTAAGATTACTATTTTCTCTTGGAAAGCAATTCCATAAATGTCTTATAATCAGTGCCCCAGCCTGCCATAGCATTTAACACAGGGGCAAGACTGTATCCCACATCAGAAAGAGTGTATTCAACTCTTGGAGGAATTTCCGCATAAACTTTTCTTAAAATCAAACCGTCTTCTTCCATTTGCCTTAAATTTGTAGTCAAAACTTTCTGAGAAATATTTCCCACTGTTTTCTTTAATTGCCCGAAACGCTTTGTACCATTGAGTAATTCACTTATAATAAGAACTTTCCACTTTTCCCCTATCATACTCTAAGTAACTTCTACAGGGCAGGCAGGCATGTCTTTTAGTTCCATAATTTCTCCATTAGTATATTAAAGTAACTACATCGCTTTTTTATACTAATACAAAATGATTTATTATGCTATAATTTAATAAAATTTAATTATGAGGGAGATTATGAAAACAGAATATGAAAAAATGATTTCAGGTGAAATGTATGAAGCCTTTAGAGATCCAAAACTTGTCGAAATGAGAACTGAAGTACGTAAAATTTTTCGCGAATTTAACAGAACAGCAGACCAAAAAATGCTTGAAGATGTTTTCAAACAAAAACTTGACGGCGTATTTATAGAGCCTCCTTTTCATTGTGATTACGGAGTAAATATTGAACTTGGAAAAAATGTTTACATGAACTTCGGCGTAACAATTCTGGACTGTGCGAAAGTGAAAATCGGCGACAATTGTATGCTTGCACCAAATGTTCAAATTTATACTGCCGCACATCCGCTTGATGTTGAAACTCGCAACAAGGGCTTGGAATACGCATTGCCTGTAACTATCGGAAAAAATTGCTGGATTGGCGGTAGTGTAGTTATATTGCCTGGAGTTACAATAGGCGATAATTGCGTCATCGGAGCAGGAAGCGTAGTAAATAAAGACATTCCGCCGAATTCTGTCGCAGTAGGTAATCCCGCTAAAGTAAAAAAGGTAATTGACAATGGACAAAACAAAAATAATTGAACAAATTGCTAACGAATTTTCTAAACTTGATTACGTTGACGCAGTCGTTTTATCAGGCTCTCAAACAGGTTTGATACACGATGAAAAATCCGATTATGATTTATACGTTTATTCATCAAAACCTGTTCCATTAGAATTCAGACGAAAACTTGCACAAAAATTCACCGATTTTTATGAAGTAGGCAATACCTTTTTTGAAGACGGCGATGAATTAAATATAATTACACCAGACGAAACAAACTCACACCTGGGTGTAGATATTATGTACCGCAACCTTGACTGGGTAAAAGCAGAAATTGACTGGGTCTGGACAAAACACAATGCAAAAGTAGGCTACACAACCTGCTTTCTTCACAACGTAAGAACTTCAAAAATACTATTTGACAGAAACTGTGCATTTCAAAAATTTATTGACGAATTAAACCAGCCTTACCCCAAAAAATTAAAAGAAAATATAATTGCAAAAAATTATCCTCTGTTAAGAAAAAAGAGTGCTTCATATTATGAACAAATAGAGTTTGCAATTTCACGCAACGATTTAGTAAGCATAAATCACAGAACAGCTGCCCTTCTGGCAAGTTATTTTGATATTATCTTTGCATTAAACTGCCAAACTCATCCCGGAGAAAAAAAATTAGTTGCATATACAAAAAAATTGTGTCAGATTTTACCGGATAATTTTGAAGAAGACGTAGAAAATGTAGTTAAATCCATAGGAACAAACCAAATTCTCTCATCTTTAGACAAACTCCTTGATGAACTTGATAAAATATTATAAGTCACAATTTGCAAAAGATTGAAAAATTTGATAATATTCTTTTATGGATGAAATTGTTGAAAAGCTAAAAGAATTAGGGCTAAACAGCTACGAAGCCAAAGTTTATGTCGCCCTTTTAAAAAAGTATCCTGCAACAGGATACGAAATCGGCAAAATTGCTGATATTCCGCAAGCACGTGCATATGACACACTAAAATCGCTTGAAATACAGCATATAGTAACAAGTTCAGCCGACAAACCCGTAACTTACACCCCGATAAAACCCAAAGAACTTACCAAAAGATACAAAAGAAAAATAGATTCAACAATAGATTACCTTGAAAAAAAACTTCCTAATGTAAAAGAAAATTACTCCGAACCAATTTTAACAATAAACGGAAGAGCAAAAATTATTAACAAAGTTATTGAAATTATCAATAATGCAAAAAAAGATATTTATCTTGAAGTATGGTCACAGGATTACAAGTATATTGAAAATGCCCTTATGGACGCATACAACCGAGGTTTGAACATTAAAATTGTGGGCTACGACAACTTTACATCAAATTTCGGAACCGTTTTTAAAAATGACGGCTCAAGAATGATAGAACATTACACCGGAGAAAGATTTATATTTATGACAGCAGACACAGAGGAAGGTATTTTCGGTAAAGTAGAAACAAAAAAACATGAAGATGCCGATGCAATCTGGTCAAAGAATAAAGAAATTGTTTTTCTTATAAAAGCCTTTATCGCACGTGATATGTATTTAATCGACATAGAAGAGCACTTCCCAGAGCAGTTAAGATACTTCTATGGTGCAGGACTTAAAAAACTTCGCGACAAAATTTTACATTAAAATTTATTGTTAATTTTTATACTTAATATTCGTTTTTTTACAAAATTTTACTTTAAAAAAAACATTTTCAGAGGTACAATATTATTGTTAAAGATTTTGGGAAATCAAGAAAGGGGATTAGCTTACAAAGCTTAACCTATAAGGGTTGTAACACTTCCTGCACACAGGTTCATAAAGCAAAACTTAAGTGAAATTGTAAGCTATAGTGATAATTATGTACGGGTATTCTTTTGAGTTAATTACTGGACCTATGAGCTGCGGCAAAACAGAAGAGTTGTTAAGACGAATTAAACGCTGCATTATTGCGAAGAAAAAAGTAAAAGTTATTTCTCCTGACGTTGACACTCGTTCCAAAGGTGATTATATTGAGTCACGCAACGGATTGTGGCTTGACGCAATAAAAGTTAAACACTCAATTCAGATTTTAAGTATTGTTAAACCTGAAGATGAAGTTATCGCAATCGACGAACTTCAATTTTTCGACAGCAATATTGTTAAGGTCATAGCAAAATTAATGGAAGAAGGAAAAAAAGTAATCGGTACAGGTTTGGAATTGGATTTTAAAGCTGAACCCTTTGGAAGCATGCCCCAATTAATGTGTATAGCAACAAAAGTTGATAAACTTCATGCAGTATGTATGAAATGCGGCTGTGAAGACGCTACACGTACCCAAAGACTTATTGACGGTAAACCTGCAGACAAAAATTCACCGCTCATAATGATTGGCGGAGACGAAACCTACGAAGCAAGATGCATTAAATGCTATGAATTGCCAGATATAGAACACGAAAAACAGAGACGCGGCTTGCGAGCTGAGGCTGGAGGACTTCGCGAAGGCGAAGACCGTAATGCCGTTAAAGGCGAGCAACCAAGACGCGGATTGAAACTTTTGAGTTTTAAAGATTAATCATCTATTAGACTAAATCCATCAGGTAATTCTTTTTCAATTTCAGCAGCAAATTCACTGAAAGATAATCCGAAACTTTCAGCAAGTTTTAACAGTGTTGTTAATTGAGGATCTTTTTTGCAATTTTCTAAATCACTCAATACAGACTGAGGAATATCATATTCGGCACCAAATAAATACTGGCTCTTTTTACCGCGAAGTTTTTTCACAGTCTTTCCGACCGCTGAATAAACTAATTTTTTCTTTACGTCTTGCATATATTTAATTTTGAATGTATTATAATAATCATACTATCGTGAACGCGATAGAATTCTATTAGTCGTATGGTTAGGAATTAAGAAATATGCAGAAGAACAGTGAAGAAAAAATACTTTTTACAAAAAGAGAATTAAAAATCATTCAACTTGCAGCAGAAGGTTACACAAATAAAGAAATTGCCTACAAGATGTCGCTTAGTCAGCACACAATTAAGTATGAATTAACGAATATATTCGAAAAATGTCATGCAAAAAACAGAGTTCACGCTGTTTACATACTGACTCTGAAAGGGTATATAAATTATTCACTGATAAATGATAACAATAAAAAGGGCTGACATTGTCTGTCAGCCTTTTTAAAAAAAGTGTGAGTAAATGTTTTATTTATAAGTTTGGTTTATGAAATACCGAATTGTTTGTTTAACAATTCAAAATCATTTGATGCAAATAATCTTTCTGCATTATTTTGAGTCTTTATTTTGTCAATGCCAGCTGACAAAACAGCCATTTCATTTTTAACTCTGTTGTATTCTTCTTGTGTAGGTTTTGCAGATACTCCAGCAAGTGCAAACATCTTATTCAAATCTGTTGCATCTTCAGCATTTAAAGGTTTTGCCTGTCTTACAAAGCCCAGAGCATTTGTAAATAAGCGAGGATCAAGTAAGTCATCGCCTACTTCTTTTGTTTCAGCCTGTTTAACTACAGGTACATTTTCTTTAATTTCTTTTGCTTCTTCTTTCTTTGTTAATTCTTTTTGAGTGAAGAAATTAAGATTTTTGTTAAATTTTCCATTGATTCCGTCAACCATTTTTAGTTCTCCATTATTTACTCACATTATGTATTTCGGTTAGTTATTTAATAAACTTTAATCAAAAAGCATATTTTCATAACATTTTGTTACATTTGTTCACATGATTTTCCTTTTTTATACTCTTAATAAAAAATCTCTTAATTGATTTCCATATTTATATAAAGTATTTTTAAAGTGCAAAATTGCATGTTATGACTATAAAATATACATAATTTGTAACATTACTTAATACTTTTTATAGATTTTATATATACATTATACAGCATTTGGGCTGTTTCGCCCAAAATACCAGACATGTGGCTAATATCTATGTGGCTGTAATTTGTTACCATATTAGTGTTATTGGCTTTGAAAGGAGTTCATATGACAGGATGCAATAGTTTTGGGATTAGTAAGAATAAAAATTTAACACAACGGGAAATGGAAGTATTAATAAAAATAATAGAAGGCAAAAGCAATAAAGAAATTGCTGAAGAATTAGTCATAACACATCATACAGTAAAATCACATATTACAGAGATATTCAGAAAATTAGGCGTTAAAAACAGAACGCAGGCAGCAGTCGCGGCAAAAAGTTTGAGCCATAGTCATATGAAGGCTATTCCTCATCAAGACTCAAAACAGCCATAAAAGCTTCTTGCGGAACATCTACACGTCCAATGGATTTCATACGTTTTTTACCCTTCTTTTGTTTTTCAAGAAGTTTACGTTTACGTGAGATATCTCCACCATAACATTTATCAAGAACATTTTTTCTTAATGCCTTAATATTTGTTCTTGCTATAACTCTGCCGCCAACAGCAGCTTGAATAGGAACTTCAAACAGTTGACGCGGAATAATATCTTTCAACTTAACAGTCAGTTTTTGACCGATATAAAACGCATTATCTTCGTGGCAGATTACAGATAAAGCGTCAACCACTTCACCTGCAAGCATAATATCGAGTTTAACAAGCTTAGAGCGTTTATAATCCTTGAATTCATAATCCATGCTTGCATAACCCTTAGAGCGTGATTTTAATTGGTCATAAAAGTCAGTAATAACCTCACTTAAAGGTATTTCATACTCAAGACTTGCACGAATTTTATCAAGATAAGTCATGTTAATAAATATACCGCGTTTAGTTTGAGCCAAATCCATAAGAGTTCCCACATAATCGTTAGGCGTAATAATTTGAACTTTTACATATGGTTCTTCTATATATTCTCTAAGCTGTGCCGGAGGAAGATTAGCCGGATTATCAATCTCAACCATTTCTCCATTTGTTTTATAAACTTTATAAATAACTGACGGAGCTGTAGTAACAAGAGAAAGATTATACTCACGTTCCAATCTTTCTTGAGCAATCTCCATATGAAGCATTCCCAAAAATCCGCATCTGAAACCAAAGCCTAATGCTGATGAAGTTTCAGGCTCAAACGTAATACTGCTGTCATTCAGTTTCAATTTTTCCAAAGCTTCTTTTAAATCCTGATAATCATCATTATCAACAGGATACATACCTGAAAATACCATCGGCAATGCTTCTTTATAACCCGGAAGCGGTTCTGCAGCCGGTGCATCAACAAGTGTTATCGTATCACCGACAAACCTTGTCAATTCTTTTATTGAACCTGCAAAATAGCCTACATCTCCGCATACAAGTTCATCAACCTGAACTCTGTTAGGTGTATGATATCCAAGTTCAACAACTTCATATTCTTTGCCCGAAGCCATAAATTTTACTTTGTCACCGAGTTTCATTTTTCCATCAACAATTTTAAAGAAACAAAGTGTTCCCAGAGACTGATCATATGCACTGTCAAAAACAAGTGCTCTCAAAGGTTTTTCTGTAGTATCAACAGGAGGCGGAATCAATTCAACAACAGATTCCAAAACTTCTTCAATCCCTATTCCTGCCTTAGCACTAACAGGGATAGCCAAAGATGCATCAATTCCAAGTATTTCTTCAACTTCGCCTTTAACTCTTTCTACATCAGCCGAAGGCAGGTCAATTTTATTAATAACAGGAATAATTTCCAAATCCTGTTCAATTGCAAGATAAACGTTAGCAAGTGTTTGTGCTTCTACCCCTTGAGTGGAATCAACTATTAACAAAGCACCTTCACAAGCTGCAAGAGAACGTGAAACCTCATAAGAAAAATCCACATGACCTGGGGTATCTATCAAATTTAGAATATACTCTTTGCCATCTTTTGCCTTATAATTCATTCTTGCGGCGTTTAATTTAATAGTAATCCCTCTTTCGCGTTCGATATCCATTGAATCAAGAATTTGATTTTGCATATCTCGTTGTGAAACAGTACCTGTAAATTCAAGCAATCTGTCCGCTAAAGTTGATTTACCATGGTCAATATGGGCAATTATACAAAAGTTTCTGACGTTTTCTCTATACTTCATAATTTATATTATATGTGAAAAACACTGAACATCAATACAATATGTTGTGTTTTATATTTTTGGAAGGGTAAATGATATTTTTGTATAATCATCAACTTTACTTTCGGCAGATATAGTTCCGCCATGAGCTTCTATTATTTTCTTAGAAATATATAAGCCTAAACCTGTACCGGCTTTTTTATTCTTCTCTGCAATAGTTATAAATTTTTCAAAAATATCGTTTGGATTTTTAAGCTCTATACCGTGACCGATATTCTTTATGGAAAAGACAAATTCATTCTTTGTTTCAAATAACTCTATAGAAATTTTAGTCGACTTACGTCCGTATTCAATAGCGTTAATCAAAAGATTGTGCACAACTCTTTTAATCTCTATACAATCAATTTCGCTTTCGCTGTTTCTTACACTGCAATTGAATACAAGCTGCTGGTTTTTATCTTCAAAAAGATATTTTGTTTCTTCAATACATTCGACAATAAGCATTTTTAAAGATGTATGTTTTTTATTCAGTGTCATTTTCTCATTATCGAATTTATACTTATGCAAAACATTTTCCACAAGATTTTTCATGTATTTTGCTGCACCTAGAATATCATTTATAATCTCGCTTTGAAATCCGTCTAACTCTGAACTTTGGTTTTTCAATAACAATTCCAAAGCACAAATTTCTGCATTAACCGGAGTCTTTAAATCATGCGTAACCATTGCAAGAAAAGTTTCTTTCCTATCGTTTAACGCATCTTGAAGACGTTTTGTTTTTAATACATTATAAATTTGTGACCTTACAACATTTACATTGAATGGTTTTTCAATGTAAGCACAAGACCCCAGATTAAAACCTCTGATTTTATTCTCAGGATCTGATAAAGCCGAAATAAACATTATAGGAGTGTCAGCATTTGTCTTTGTGGACTTTATAACCTTTGCAAGGTCAAATCCTGACATATCAGGCATCATAATATCCAGTAAAAATAAATCATATTTCTGATGAGCGACCATTTTACTTGCTTCTACAGGCTTTAAAAAAGTAGTAATCTGAAGCCCCATTGTAGAAAGCGTTTCGACAAGCAAGTCAATATTCATTTGGTTGTCATCAACAATCATTACACTCAAACCCTTTAAATGATAAGGATTTGATGTTTGAATACCTGTACTTTCTTCCTTGCCTTTTTTCTTAAAAAAATCATGAATAATTTTTGTATCAATAGGATACTGGATAACATTTTTCACACCGCAAGCATTTGCAGACAATATATTTTTTCTTGAAATTTCCGTTGAAGCAATCCAAACTTCGAGCTGTTGATGTGTTTTACAAAATTTTTTAATTTGGTTTATATTCTTGAAGTCAGTCTTAATAATACATAGCTTTTTCATAGCAAGATTTTTGACGCCTTTTAACTCTCTAAAATCCTCTACAAAAATTATTTTTTCATTTTCAGCTCTGCTAACTAACTCTTGCATATATAAATTTTATGTATTGATTATAACTTTACAATTACCCTGTCAGGCTATATAAGAATCGTGCATTTAAATGAAATCTTTTGAATTAAAAATTTTTTGATGATAAAATGAAATTATGGCAAACACGTTGGAAGAATTAATATCACAAATAAAAGACCGTCTTGATATTGTTGAAGTTGTATCTGAAAAAGTAATTCTGAAAAAAAACGGCGGTCATTATTGGGGATTATGTCCTTTTCATAAAGAAAAGACACCTTCTTTTTCCGTTAACCCTAATTTAGGAATTTTTAAATGCTTTGGCTGCGGAGAAGGCGGTGACGCTTTAACCTTTATAATGAAAACTCAAAACAGAGAATTCATTGATGTTATAAGAGAACTTGCAGACAGATTTGGGCTTGAAATGCCGAAAAATTATGTTAAAGGCTCTGATAACAAAGGTCTAAAAGAAGAAATGATAAAAGCTTGCACCAAAGCTGCCGAGTTTTACAATTTAAGGCTTTTGAAAGATAAAGAACCGGAAACCGAAAACGTATTAAAATATCTGCTTGACAGAGGTATAACAAAAGATATTATTGAAAAATACACAATTGGCGTTGCTCCAAAATCTTTCACAACCTTTTACGACAGATTTAAAAATGAATTCAGCAATGAAGTCCTTGAAAAAGCCGGACTTATTACAGCTGGCAGAGATAGAGAATATATTGACCGTTTCAGAAATAGAATTATTATCCCTATCCAAAATGAATTCGGTGAATATGTTGCATTCGGTGCAAGAGCAATTGAAAAAGACCAGATGCCTAAATACTTAAACTCATCAGACTCATTAATATATAATAAAAGTAAACTGCTATATGGACTTTATACTGCAAAAGATTGTATCAAAGAACAAGACAGCGTAATACTTATGGAAGGATATTTTGATGTAATTTCCGCACAGGCACATGGTATTGAAAACGCTGTTGCATCTTGCGGAACATCTTTAACTGCAGAACACATTAAACTCCTTTCAAGATATACACCTTCAAGAAAAATATATCTATCATTTGATACCGATCTTGCAGGACAAAAAGCAACGAACAGAAATGCCGAATTAATTAAAGAAGCATTTGCAGGTCTTGGAAACATCAAACAGTTTGATGAAAGCTATATTTCGACAACAGAAGATAAATATTCTTGCGAAATCAGGGTAATAGCACCTCCTGAAGGTAAAGACCCTGACGAATTTATCCGCTCTGTTGGTGCAGAAAGTTACAAAGAATATATGGAGAAGGCACCGCTTTTAATTGATTTTCAGTTAAACAATTTGTTAAAAGAAAAAAATAATATTAAGTCACCACTTGAAAAAACAAGATTGGTAAAACAAATTATACCGGTACTCGAAGAAATTAAAAACGAGATTGTTCAATCCGAATATGTAAGAATGGTGGCAAATACTCTTAATATTGATGAAAATGCCCTTATGAGGGAAATGAGTAAAATTAAACAAGTTAAAACAGTTAGCGAAACAAACTTAAACAGAATTGTAACAAAAAATTTATCAATCTCACAAAGAGCGCAAAAAAATTTATTGAGCGTTTTTCTTGTAACCGACAACCATTTTTCTTATGACCAAATCAAGGAAATAATAGGTGACACAAGGTTTACGGATGAAACGTTAATAAATGTAAAATCAACAATTGACAAATTAACATGTACCGTAAATAATGTGAAAGAATTGATTGAACAGCTATATACAGCATTCATTCAAAACCCGGAAATACAGAATATTATAACTGATTTAATCAGTATTTCTGAAACATTCAACAATCTGGATGACAAAGATTTTTTAAACGTTATTAAAGAAAATATAGACAGAATAAATCAATGTCAAAAAGAAGAAGAAAAGGAAAAAATACGTAATTTATATAAAAGTGCAAATGATAACGAAACTGAGGCCCTTAAAATTCAGATGCAGCTTAGAGATAAAATAAATAACAGACTAAAATTGGAGAAAATGAATGAGTAAAAAAAGACAACCAAGCTCCTCTATTGTAAGCGTTATGGATGATGAAAATCTTGACTTACAAGTAATCGATGAAGATACAGCCCTTACTCCAGAAGCAGATAGCGTAAACTATATGAATATGGACATTAGTACGGATAACATTGAGGATATTGTTACCGCAAAAATGGGCAACAAAATTGCTCTTGAAGATATTTATATGATGAACTCATCTGTTGATGAAGAAGAAACTGATTTTGAAGTACCAAAAGGTATCGCAGTAGATGATCCTGTTAGACTTTATTTAAGAGAAATCGGAAGAATTAAACTTTTATCAGCTAACGAAGAAATTGAACTTGCAAGAAAAATTCTTGAAGGCGGAACACCGGGTGCTATCGCAAAAAGAAAACTCGTTCAGGCTAACTTACGTTTGGTTGTAAGTATTGCTAAAAAATACGTAGGACGCGGAATGTTATTCTTAGACCTTATTCAAGAAGGAAACCTTGGCTTAATCCGTGCAGCTGAAAAATTTGACCACGAAAGAGGTTTTAAATTCTCAACATATGCAACATGGTGGATTAGACAAGCAATTACACGTGCAATTGCAGACCAGGCTAGAACAATCAGAATTCCTGTTCACATGGTTGAAACAATTAATAAACTTAAAAAAGTTACAAGACGTTTGGCTCAAGAACTTTCAAGAAAACCGACTGAAGATGAATTGGCAATTGAAATGAATGTTTCTATTCCAAAACTTCGTGAAATTATCAAAATAGCTCAAGAACCTTTATCTTTAGAAACTCCAATCGGTAAAGAAGAAGATTCTCGTTTAGGCGACTTTATTGAAGACAAAGAAGCAGATGCACCTATTAAAACAGTTGCTTCTGAACTTTTAAGAGAAGACCTTGCAGAAGTTCTTTGTACTTTATCACCAAGAGAACGTGACGTTTTAAGATTACGTTTTGGTATGGACGACGGACGTCAAAGAACCTTGGAAGAAGTAGGTCAATTGTTCGGTGTTACTCGTGAACGTATCAGACAAATCGAAGCAAAAGCTTTGAGAAAGCTTCGTCACCCTAACAGAAGCAAACGTTTAAGAGAATACGTTGAATCATAATAATAAAAGACCTCTTTTAGAGGTCTTTTTTATAGTTTATTATTTTATAGGAGGATTTGTTATTGAATTTAATAATCCTTTATAAAAATCATCTACAGTTGCTTTTGCATCCAGACCAAATCTTTTTAATTGTTTTATAATTTCGAATCTTCCAAAGTTTGTTAATTCACCGCTTTTTTCAAAAAAATCAGGCATGTTTTTATTTATAAATTGTGGATTTACATCTGTTGTTAAACCAGAGTTAACTAATTGGTTTGCCATTTTTTTTGAATTAACAGACAATTTGTCAAATACCTTGGTCATATCATTCAGGTTCATATTACACGCTAATTTGTTAATCATCATTTCTCCTTTCCAATTTTTCCCTTGCATATTTAAAAACTATATCAGGACAAAAATTGACATACGGACATACGGACATACGGACATCATATTCTTCCCTATAAGAGAGTATAGCTTGATTTCAGGCATATAAATACATCTTTATATATTGTTACAGTCTATTTTTTAATTATATTTCCATTTTTTTATTGACTTATTGGGATTTGTTATATATAATCAAGCTTGAGGGTAAGCCCTAAGCATTAACTTTCGTTCATGGCACAGACTGTAAATTTGCAAAACCATGAAAGGAGGTGATATGCAAAATGGTTATTAATTCAAAAGAACTAGTAATAATCTTGTTGATATTACTAGCTCTAAAATAATCAAAAGAGGGTTTTTAAAGAGAGGACGGCAATCCTCTCGCCCTTATTCATATTATAACGTATTTTACAAAAATTTCAAGTGCGTTTATTATAGGAGAATGATTTTGAAAATAATTTTTATAACATTACTAATATTGATAATATGGTCAGCAATTGTGGAACCAAACATTATAAATGTGAAAACAATTGAAATAAAGGATAAACAGCTTGCCGGCACAAAAATTGTATTTGCAAGCGATTTACACATAAAACCGTATGAAAAATATCGTTTGAAAAGAATAATAAAAAAAATAAACGAACAAAATGCAGATATTATACTTCTAGGCGGAGATTACGTAAACGGTCATCGAAAAGGAAACTCCATGACTATACAAAATATTGCCAAAGAGCTTTCTACACTTCAATCTAAATACGGTACATATGCTGTAATAGGCAATCATGATGGATGGCAGGGCAAAGAAGAGGCAATTACTGCTCTTAAGTCAGAGGGAATAAATGTTCTTGTGAATGAACACAAATTTGCAGGAAAAATAAGCATTGCAGGTGTTGATGATATGCAGACTGGGAAACCAGATATTAAAACAGCACTTGATGGAACAAAAGAGCCGATAATTCTTTTGAGCCACACCCCAGATATTTTTCCGGATGTACCTCAGAATGTAAATTTAACCCTTGCAGGACATTTGCATGGAGGACAAATAAAATTTCCTGGAATAGGAGCTTTAGTTTTGCCTTCAAAATTTGGTAAAAAATATGCAGAGGGATTAATTATAGAAAAAGGAAAGAAAATTTTCGTAACTTTAGGGTTAGGATGCAGCACATTGCCCATGAGAGTAATGTGTCCGCCAGAAATTATTACCATAAAATTTATTTAGTTTTTTAATAATATTTCCGTTTTTTGTTGATTTTTTATTTTTTATGGTTTATTATAATCATGTGCTTAAAAATATAAAGGATATTTTTTATGGAAAAAACACTTCAAAAAGAAATTCTTAAAACAATCGAATTAACAGAAGAAGTTTTAAGAGCAAATATGGAAACAAGTTTTGAAACTTATTGTGAAATGAAAGCTCGTTTACAATTCCTTGCGTATTTAGTTTTACAGACTGACAAAAATAACTAATTTTATTATAATAAAGCATAATGAAATTTTTCTTTTTTAAGTAATTGTGGTATTATGTAACAAGAACTTTTAAAACTTAATCTTTTAACTGCAATCTCAAATGAAACTTTTTTAGAAAAAAAACATCTAAATAATTGTAGGTTGTACAACAAAAAGTTAGGGATTAAGAGTATTGGAGGAAAATTATTAGAATGAGAAACATTATGAAAAAAAGTTTTATATTTTTAGGAGCATTTGTCTTACTGTCGGGATGGGTAATCAGAGACAATGTATTTGCTTACAGCCCTGTTGATTTATACGATCAAGTATGGAAATTAGTAAATACAAAATTTGTTGACCAGACAAATAATGCTCAAGACTGGTCTAAATGGCGTCATAAATATGACAACAAAATTCAAACAAATGAAGACGCATACGTTGCTATCAACACAATGGTAGCAAGTTTAAACGATCCTTATACAAAGTTTTTGGATCCGAAAGAATTTGCTGATGAAACAAGTTCAATCAAAGGTTCACTAAAAGGTATAGGTATACAAATTGCAGTTAAAGACGGCAAGTTAACAGTTATTTCACCAATCGAAGACACTCCGGCTGAAAAAGCAGGACTGCAAGCTGATGATGAAATTCTTGAAATTGACGGCGTAAGCACTAAAGGTATTACTGTAGATAAAGCTGCTGACAGAATCAGAGGTAAAGAAGGTACGCAGGTAACTTTACTTGTAAAACGTAAAGACATGGCACCTAAAAGATATACAATCACACGTGCTGAGATAGAAATTAAATCTATTTCACAAAAAGTGCCTACAGATGTTAAAATTCCTAACGATTTGTGTTATGTAAGACTAAGCTCTTTTATAAGCAGAAACGCAACAAAAGAATTCGGTAATATATTAAACAACTCAAAAGACAAAAAAGGTTATATTATTGACCTTCGTTCAAACCCGGGTGGTCTGTTAACAAACGCAATATACATTTCCGATATGTTTTTAGACGGCGGAACAATTGTTAGCACAGTTGACAGAGATGGTTATAAGGAAACACAGAGAGCAACTTCAGGTGTTTATACCAGAAAACCGGTTGTAGTATTGATTAATAAAGGCTCAGCTTCAGCTTCGGAAATCTTTTCCGGTGCAATGAAAGACAACCACAGAGCAGTAATTATCGGTGAACAATCATTCGGAAAAGGTCTTGTTCAAGAAATCAACAGACTTCCTTATGAAGCAGGCATAAATATTACAATCCAAAAATATCTGACACCTAACGGAACTGATATTAACAAAAAAGGAATTACTCCTGACATTGTTGTAGAACTTACAGAAGAAGATGTTAAAAACAAAAACGACGTCCAACTGAAAAAAGCAATTGAAGTCCTTTCAAAAATGACAAATGGACATTCAGTAGCAGCTCAATAAATAAAAATTTATAACTTTTAGAAAAGACCGTATAAGCGGTCTTTTTTGTTATTTAGTCTGTTAAGCCGATTTTCTTACAAAGACTTTTCATGGTATTATTTAATTAACGGGTAGGAAAAATGATTACTAAAGAGTGGATATTAAATAAATACGACGGCAATGAAAAGTCCTTGGTAAAAAGGCTTTTAGCTTCACGCGGAATAACTTCACAAGAAGACATTCAAGAGTTTCTCAATCCTCTTGAAATGAAACTGACTCACCCAAAAGCTTTTACAGATATGGAAAAGGCTGTTGAAAGATTGTCAAAGGCTATTGATAACGGTGAAAAAATTGTTATACACGGTGACTTTGATGCTGATGGTGTGACTTCAACTTCACTTTTATACAGGACACTGAAGTTTTTAAACGCTGATGTAAATTATTTCATTCCTGATAGAGAAAAAGAAGGCCATGGTTTTGACACAAAAGCACTTGTAAAAATAATGACTACCGTAAAGCCAAAAGTAATTTTATCATGTGATTGCGGTATTAGTGATGTTGAAGCGGTAAACTTTTTAAAAAGTTTTAAAATAGATGTAATAATAACCGACCACCACGAAGCACCTGAAGAACTTCCTGCGGCTTATGCAATAATTAACCCGAAAGCTCCAAACTCTTTAGACGAAAATTTAACAGCTAAACAAATTAACAGTTTATGTGCATTAGCAGGTGTAGGAGTTGCTTTTAAGGTTGCTCAGGGGCTTCTTGAAAAATACAATAAACTCGAATTTATATCTGAAATTCTTCCATACGTAGCAGTAGGCACAGTTGCCGATATTGTACCGTTGATAGGAGAAAATAGATACTTTGTAACAAAGGGGCTTGAGTTAATTTCTAACGGGAAACATTACGGTTTAACCAGACTATTAGAAAGTGCGGGTTATAAAGGAGATATTACATCAGAAAATATTGCATTCGGTGTTGCTCCAAGAATTAACGCATCCGGACGACTGGATACAGTTGAAGAAGCCTTAAAAGTTTTAATTTCCGATAACAAACAAGAAATTGAAATGGCAATTCAATCTTTAAACGAATTCAATAAAATTCGTCAGGAACTTTGTCAGGAAATGTTTGCGGAAGCCGACGAAATGCTGAAAGCAGAAGGCGGTACCAGCCGCAACCCTGCTATTATTTTATTTAATCCGAAATGGCATATAGGGATTGTAGGTATTG
>JBKUMA010000004.1:0-17014 GCA_046955055.1 Candidatus Gastranaerophilaceae bacterium | reverse complement strand
TAGTAAGACTTTCTTCGCTTGGTGACGTTATTTTCACCGTTCCTTTAGCAAATTTATTCAAAAGAAACGGTTATGAAGTCGGCTGGGTGGTTTCAGAAAAAGGTATCGACATTGTTAAAGATAACCCTTCTGTTGATAAAGTTTATCTTGCACCGCTGCAAAAGTGGAAAAAAAGAGGGCTTTCTTTTAAAAGTTTTAGAGAATTTATTGAAACTATTAAAGAAATAAGAAAAGAACACTATGACATTGCAATAGATTCACAACAAATGTTTAAAAGTTTATACTGGATGTTATTTTGCGGTGCAAAAAGAAGGATTACCGTAAAAGGTGCAAGAGAATTTGCCGACTTTGGAGGGAATGAACATATTCCTTGCCCTTATCGTCACGATTTTTCAGTACACGCTGTTGAAATGAACTTTGCATTTGCAAGACACCTCGGAATTGAACCTGATAAAATTCAGTTTACTCTTCCACCGTCATCCGGTGAAATCATAGAAAAAATTGACAGCCTTTTAAAAGATATAGACAAATCAAAACCTATGGTCGTAATTTCACCTGCAACTACCTGGAGATTAAAACACTGGGACAAAGATAATTGGAAGGTCCTCGTTGAAAATATTAAAGATAAATGTTCACTTGTATTTACAGGTACAGAAAATGATAAGGAATTAATATCATATATTTCAGGCGGAATTGGCATAAACTTAGCAGGAAAAACTAACGTAAAAGAATTAAAAGAAGTTTTTTCCAGAGCGAAAATTGTTATTGCACCTGATTCAGGAAGTGCACACTTAGCCTGGGCTAGCAGTAATCCTGCTGTTATCGCAATATTTACCTGTACACCGCCGAGTCTTTACGGACCATACGGAAACAATGACAAATATTTTGCAATCAACGGAAACCTTGATTGTCAGCCTTGTTTTACTAAAGTATGCCCTCAATTAACTGACAGAGAAAAATGTTTAAAATGTCCGAAACCTCAAGAAATTATTAATATTGTAAATAAATTGTTATAATTTCTTAAAAATAGTGTATAATATGAAAGTGGCTGATTTCTAATGTTATATTTATAGGAGTATAATGGACTTTTTAAATAATATAAAAGAAATATACAGAAAGGTAACTGAAGTTGAAAGCAGTATTTACGGCCAAAAAAAGGATTACCTTGAAGTCTATGAACGCAATCTCCAATTAGAAAAAGAAATTGAGCAGAGAACATCAGAGTTAAACGTTGCAAATAAACGTATGCTTACTTTGCAGCATATTCTGGATATGATGAATGCCTCAAAACCTCTGCAAAGCGTACTTGAAACTATTGTGAACAGTATTCAAGGCGAACTTGGTTATATGCATTGTAACATTTTGCAGAAGTTTGAAGATGAAGACGGTGAATACTTAATGGTTATTGCCCAATCTAATGACGCTTCTATCAAAAGAGTAAGCAAAATGATAACAACACCTATTCAGACAAGAAGACTTGCTTACAGCCCGTATAGCATTTACGCAGAAACTTTAAAAGAAAAACGAATTTTAAAAACCAACGATATAGGCGGAACACTCAAATCAGTAGCACCTGACGTTTCTGACAGCATTATAGAAGAAATAGAAAAAGGCAGCCCGAGTAAATCAATTATTACTGTACCGCTGTATTCAAGAAATAAACATTTTGGCTGGTTCAACGTATTTTCTACCAGAAAAGAAATGACAGAAGGCGAAACTTCTTTCTTAACACTTTTTGCTCAGCAAATTGAAATTGCAATTACTATTGCAGATTTGTTTGAAGCTGTAAAAGCCCAAGCTGTTACCGATGGCTTAACAGGATTATACAACAGAAGATATTTTGAAGAATATCTTAAAAAAGAAGTTACACGTTCAATCCGCCAAAAACAACCGTTTAGTATTATCGGTCTTGATTTAGACTTTTTAAAACAAATTAATGACAAATATGGACATGCATACGGCGACTTAGCAATAAAAACGGTTGCAAATGTCCTAAAGAAAAATGCACGTTCGATTGATACTGCTGCACGTATGGGCGGTGAAGAATTCAATGTTATACTTCCCGGTATTGAAGCACAGGGTGCTTTGATTGCTGCAGAGAGAATTCGAAAAGCCATAGCAGATGTTGAACTTGATACAATCAACCATGTTACGGCAAGTATCGGAGTTGCAACATTTTTAGAGCATTCTGACAATGTTGAAGAGTTAATGGAACTTACAGATCAGGCAATGTATCAATCAAAACGCGATGGCAGAAATCGCGTTACTCTTGCTAAACCGATAAGTGAAACAAGCTGGCAGGAAATTGCGGTTAACACTTTCGTAGATATCTTGTCAAAACACAATATGCCTATCCCTCAAGATTTGTCTGAAAAATTATGTTCAAGACTTAAAAATACCGAAGCTGGAAATGAAACTTCAAAAGAAGCACTTTATTCAGTTGCGGATATTTTAACCCAAACTTATAACCCGCTCCATTCTCAAGGAATTATGAAATCAAAAGTTCAAATTGCAGTCAGCCTTGCTAAACGCTTTGACTTACCAAAAGAAGATATTGATAATCTTAGAATTGCAATCCTTTTATACGATATAGGCAACCTGCTTCTTCCTCCTGAAATACTTCAAAAATCAGGGCCTTTAACAGAAGAAGAACGCAACCATATTAAAGAACATCCTATTATTGCTGCAAGAGAAATACTAAAACCTATATCTTATATCCAAGATGTAATTCCTATTGTAGAACATCACCACGAAAATTGGGACGGAACAGGTTATCCCGGTAAAATTGCAAAAGAACAAATACCCACAACTTCTCAAATTGTTCTGATAGTAGATGCATATTTTGCTTTAACCGAACAGCGTACTTACCGCTCAAAACTCAGCCCTATTGAAGCACTTGAAGTAATAAAACAAGATTCCGGCAAAAAATGGAACGCCGCTCTTGTTCAAGAATTCGTAACACTTATTGAACACGATATAAATTAGTCATGAAAGAAAAAGAATTTATAAATATAATTAAAAGCACGCTTAATTCTGAATATATTGGCGATGATTGTGCGTTTCTTAAAGATTTGGGTATAGTGATTACTCAAGACAGTTTAATTGAAGATATTCATTTTAAAATGGATTATACAACACCATACAAATTAGGGTATAAGTCGGTTATGGTAAATATAAGCGATGTTTGTGCAAGCGGTGCAGAGCCGAAATATTTAACGATTTCTCTTTCCTTACCAAAATTTATCGATAATGATTTTGTGGAAGAATTTTACAAGGGTGCAAAAGATGCCGCAAATGAAGTTGAAATTGTCGGAGGCGACATTACAGGCAGTCAAAACAAAATATTTATATCAGTAACAGCAATTGGTTCTGCGAAAAATAGAAAAATTTCATCACGTGCATATGCCAGACCTGGTTATAAAATAATTGTATCAGGCAATCATGGTTCATCAGCAGCAGGGCTAAAACTTCTTTTACAAGAGAAAAATACTCCTGAAATCCTGATTAATTCCCATCTTTTGCCTGAAGCCCAAAAAGATTTTTCAAAACAAATTTCAACTCAGGTTAAAGATGATTATGCAATGATGGATACCTCAGATGGCTTAATGGATGCATTATCGCAGATTGCAAATTCAAGTAAAGTTGTATTGTCAGTAGATTTCGAAAAAATCCCTTACGATAAAAATATACATATATTTGATAATTGGGAAAATTTAATCTTATTTGGCGGAGAAGATTATCAACTAATAGCTGCTGTACCTGAAAATTCATTGAAAAATATTCATGGTTATACAATAATAGGAGAAGTTATAAAAGCTCAAAACAACTTTGGCGTAAAGATTAATTATAAAAACAAATCAGAATTTTATACCCTCTCTCAAGTTGAAGAAAAATTATATAATCATTTTAAGGAGTAAATAATGGTTTTTGAATGGAAAATAAATGCAATAATTCCCGCAGGCGGAACTTCGTCACGCTTTGGTAATAAAAATAAACTTTTAGAAAAAATAAACGGTAAAGAGGTTATCAAACATACAGTTGAAGCATTCGAAAATTCAAATGTAAATGACATTATAATTTGTGCTAATCCTGCCATTATCGAAGATATTCAAAATATATTTAAAAATTCTAAAAAGGTTAAAATTATTGAAGGCGGAGTGACAAGACAAGCTTCAGTATTTAACGGATTAAAACAGTGTGAATGCGATTATGTACTTATACATGACGGTGCAAGACCAATGATTTCAACAGACTTAATTAACCAGACAATTGAAATGGTAAAAGACAAAAAAGCACTTACTGTTGCAACAAAAACAATTGATACAATTAAAGAAGTTGAAAATGGTAAAATTGTAAGAACAATTGATCGTTCTAAGCTTTACAACACTCAGACACCGCAGGCATTTGAATATAATTTAATAAAATCCGCACACGAAAGACTTCAGGGGCAAAATTATACTGACGATGCAGGAATGCTTGAAACTCTGGGAGAAACCGTTTACATTCTTGATGGAAGCTACAAGAATATTAAAATAACAACCCAAAACGATATCGAAATAGCAAAAATATATTTGTCTGACATATAACTTTTCACATGTTAAAAGGTTTATTCACAGTTTTTACATAAAAATAAAGTCTCTTGGATATAACCAGAGACTTTTTCTTCACATTCACCTAACCTACTTTAGCTCCCTATTTTAACCTTTTACTTTTACTATGAGGAATCATTTGTTTTTTTAATCTTTTATGCTGCTTGTTCTTTCTTTGCAGGTACCGGAAGAGTTAAATTTGCTTTTGCCAACGCTGCAACTAAAGCCAAGTAATCTTTACCAAAGTAGTCTTTTCCTTTAATTCTGATTTTGAAACCTTTGAAGTTACCTTTACCATCCTTAACTACTTCAACTCCTTGTGGTAATTCTTTTATATCATCACGTTCAAGACATTGTTTCATATCTTCAATGAATTGAGATTTTTGTTGTTGTATTTTTTCTGCTTTTTTCTTTTCTTCTTCTGCCTTTTTAACTTTATTTTTATCTTTTGCTTCTTCATTTTCTTCAACAACTGTTGATTTGTTTGCTTTTTCTTGTTTTTCAATTTTGTCGTATATAGCAGTTAATTTTTCTTCAACAGTATCGTTGTTTATAAATACGCTGTTTAATTCTTTTCTTGCTGCAGCTTCTAATTCAGAAACATCCAAACCGTTAGCTTCTGCTCTTTCAACTAATGCTGCAAGAATTTTTCTACCATATTTTGCTTTTTGACCATGATCTGCATCCCATACAAATGAGTCAACAAAGCTTTTATCATCATAAACTTTACCGTCACAATAGTTATCTTTCCAATGCTTCATAACTTCAACGATGTTATTTGCATCTAATTTGTCTATTGTTTTTTCGAATAAATCATTGTCTGTTCCCCACCATCCATCGATTGAATCTGAAAAGTCCAAACAAATATTTTTTGCTTCATTTTTTTCAAGTGGAGTTAAAGATTTTGGTCTGCCGTTTTTATCGTATTTACCTTTTGTTTTTCTTGTTTTGCCGTCAGAACCAGCAGCATCAGCATCACCTGCTTCATCTGTAGAATCGTCACTTTCTGTATCGTTTTCTACTTCTTGAGTAAGAGTTTCAAATAATTTTTCTCTTTCTGCTGCTAAATCAGCGATATCTTTTTCCAATTGTTTTATAGAATTAAGAGCTGTCATAACATCAGCACCTTTAGAAAGTTCTTTAGTTATTCCCAAAAGTCTTTCTTGTGCTTGTGTAACTCTATCTAAAAGTTCTTGAATTCTTTCTTTTTGATCTTCACTTAAGCCTTCGGTTCTCAAAGCTTCTTTCAAATTTGCTGATAAAGCTGCCAAATCTTTTCCGCAATATTGGATATCAATTTGTGCTTTGCTGATTGAAGCTGTTTTTACACCATAATCGAATGCGTTTTTATCTATTGAATTATTGTTATTGTAAATGCTGTTTGGAGTAACAATCCCGTATAACATAGGATTACTTGCTGCTAAGAAATTCATATTTCGAGCAAGAAACATATCTCTATATGCATTTAAAGACATATCGTATAGTCCCATTTCTGTAATCCCCTTAGATTTATTCCCCGTACTTATATAAAGTAAATTTAGATACCAAAATTGCATGAGGGCATGGATTACCGCCACACTCATAGGGTTAAAAGTTTCATAATGAAAGCGTTTCGCCCCTGTTAACATTTTGTAACATTTAGTCTTCAGGAGTCAAAACACGTATTATATCGTTCTTTGTAACAGACGGATTTATTTCTTTTACTGAAATAATTGTTCCGCTATCGACTTTTTCTTTAAAAATTTTTTCTAAAAGGATTTTGTCATAGTCAAAAAGTATTGACCCGTGCTGCAAAATATAGCCTTCTTTTCTGAATTGTGCGGAGCCTATTAATTTTCGCTCATTAAAACAAAGGTCTGCACCTGTTGATACAAGCATACAATAATCTTTATGCCCCTGAATTTTTTTTGTTCCCCCAAAATCCAATTTTATACCGAGTTTTTCAAATCCGTTTATAAGAATTTTGGAAATTTCTTTATATGACTCTGTAACGTTTTCCCCGTTATCTAAAGACTTCACGGGGCACACATAACTGTATGTAATTTCATCAGCATGCAGCAAAGCTCTGCCGCCGGTCAAACGTTTAACTACATCAATATTATTTTCTTTTAAAAGATTTACATCAATAAAATCATCTTTTTGATTTCTACCTAAAGATACACAATATGGCTTCCACCCGTATAGCCTGAATACTGATTGAGAGGATGAATTTCGGATTGCAGACTCAAGCAAATCGCTGTCAATTTGCATGTTTTCAAATCCCGTCTTTACTTCATAGGGAATAAATCTCACTTGTCATCCTTTTCTCTTTTATCCAAATCCGCTTCAAATTGTTTGAAAACATCATTTCCGACAAACTGTTCTAAAGAGGCACGCTTAGCATAGTAATCAGAACGGGCTTTCATTTGCATATCAAGAGCAGTTCTATAATAAGCATCAGTAATCAAAATTATTTCTCTTGATGAGTTTTGTGACATTTCATAATTTCGTCTTCTGTCTTTAACAACCTTATCAACCATAGCGAGTTTTTTTCTTGCAGTCATATAATTGTAATAAAGATCCACTGCTTTTTGTTGCAAATCCTCAATTTTACGTACAAGAATAATCATATCTGCATCAGTTACTTTTGAATATTTATAGTTTAAAGCTTTAGTATCCTGAGACATAATTCCAAGAACATTTCCGCCAATAATTGAACCTGTTGCAAGTATAGGGTTACCCATGCCTGCCCCTACAAGCGTTGACATACTTGCAATTGTAGAAAGAACTTTTTTAACCGATTTTTCATCAGGTTTGTCTTCTTCCGGGTTAGAAAGCTTGTAAAGTGCAAAGTTTATTGTATCACTTTGCGAAGCTGCCCCTTGCCATAACAATGACAAATCACCAACCATATATTCCTGATCAAGTTCAAGTTCACGTGCAATCTCTTTCGACATCTGTTTGATACTCAAGTCAGCATATGTTAACTCGCTTATATCAATCTGACCTTCGTCTTTTTTTACATACTCTTTGGCAATTTTCTCTACTCTGCTTTCTTTAGCCTCAATGTATTCTTTTTCAGGAACATCAGAAATACCGAGCCTGTATGCAGGTTGTTTTGCCATATTTATGTCATCAAGGGTTGCCGCAAAAGACGGGGTTGCAATAGAAAAAATTAATGATAACAATAAGAGTTTTTTCATTATTTCACCGCCTTTCCGTTAATAAGAGTTGAATTATAATTGTATTGATAAATATTCAACTTATCCACAACTTTTTTTCCGGCAAGACGCTGCAATTCCAGATGATATTTTTTTGCAGTTTCCATATAATAGAATTCTTCGATACGCATATTGTCATATAAAGAGGAAGAAATTGTTATTTCTAAAATATCTTCATTATCAAGTGCGTTAGTGTAATTTTTGTTGTAAAGAAGAAGTTTCTGCCTTGTTTCTTTCAACTGTGAAAGAGAACTTTTGTAATTATAATAAGCATTAATAATTTTATCCTGAAGATTTTCAACAAGTCCTGCAAGTTCGATTAACTCCGTATCTGTCAACGGAATTTCCTGCGGAATATTTTTTCTGTTAATCAAATTTTGAGCCAATCTTCCGGCCGCAAACGCAGAAGACTGAATTAAATAATCAGACCCCATCAAGGAAGGTGCAAAAGATGCACCGGCTACAACTGCCGAAAGTGTTTTTGCCATAAGAGATGA
This sequence comes from Candidatus Gastranaerophilaceae bacterium, assembly GCA_046955055.1. Lineage (GTDB taxonomy): Bacteria > Cyanobacteriota > Vampirovibrionia > Gastranaerophilales > Gastranaerophilaceae > JBKUMA01. The sequence goes on along the minus strand of JBKUMA010000004.1, from coordinate 8,728 downwards.
ATGTATTCTTCTCTGACTTTCAGGTGTAGAAAGCTTTTTGAGTGCAAAACCTATAACCTGATTATTTTCAACAGTGCCTTTCCAAAGATTTTCGATATCTTCAACATCTTTTTCTTTCTGCATTTTTATAAGCTCTTGCAAAATCTGTTCATCAGAAATAACAAGAGATTCTTTTGCCTTAACATTTGTTTTATGAAGCTCTATCTTTTTCGGCTCAACATTATTAAGCTGAACCGTATCATCAACAGCCGCTACAGGCAATCCCAAACCTATTATAAGTATCCCAACCAAAAACTTTTTCATAACAAATTTATAGCACAAGAAAAATAATAAATCCAATGGCTGATAAAGTTATACATCCAAGGATTGTTCTACGACTGTGAAAAAAAAACTAGAATAGATAATGAAAGAAGGTAAAATGGCAACAGAGAGCACTAATATAAAAGATTGCACAGCCGAAAAGTGTTTAAACACGCAAAAGGGTGCAAAATTAAATTCATATTTTCTTAAAGCAACTGCTTTAAGGAGAGAAAAAGCGTTCAAAGAAGCCTGCACAAACTACCTCAATGCAATCTTAATTGACAGAGATAACGCTGATTCATACTACGGATTAGGTGTTTGCTACAAACACCTTGAAGATTATTCCAAGGCAATAAAATATCTGGATCGTGCTTCTGAGTTGAAAGAGGATTTTTACGAAGCATTTTTTGAACTGGGAGTCTGTCATTTGCTGGAAGGTATACCTTGCGGTGCCATAAAAAACTTCATCAGAGCAATCCAGATTAATCCTGATAATCCCGATGCAATTCTTCAACTGGGAATTTCTCATGAATTATGTGAAGAATATGATCTTGCATTAATGATTTATCAAAAACTAATTGAAAATTCACCGAAATTCATAAAAGCATACGACCACAAATCATCACTTCTTATGAAACTCGACAGATACAAAGAAGCAGCAACAGTGCTTTCTCAAATTATAAAAATCAACCCCGATTACTATCGTGCTTATGCAGGTATAGGCATTTGTTTTGACAAGCTAGGCAAACGTGCCGATGCACAAAGATATTACAGAAAATTTTTAGTTATGAAGCCGTTTTCTCATCAGGCACAGTTTGTCAAAACAAGATTGAACAAACTCAAAAGTCTTAATTCCAATGCAAAATCGCTAAAAATTGTTTAAAAAATCTACCCACTTGGCTAACTGTATTAACCCGAAAGCTATGCTACAATTGTGAGTCAGTAAGGAGAACAGTGTGGAGTCTGAGAATTTAAACAATATGCTGGAAAAATTTGAAGATAATTTATCAATAATCTCTTGTGATATTGATAAAATAACTACACTTTCAAAACTACTAAACAAAATCCTTTCCGATAATACAGACTTCGAACAAAAAGACAGTTTGAATGTGTGCTCGCTTTTGGTTCAGGAACTCCATGTCCTGAACCAAAGAATGCGGGAACTTGAAAGCTTTGTACAAGAGCAAAATTTCTCGTGTAAATAGTTATTGTCGATAATTTTTTTTCATGCTAGCATTAACCTTGTAAATAAAACAAAATGAGGAAAACTTATGCAAGCACGCAGAGCAGCCAGAGAATTGGCATTTATATTATTTTCACAATTTGATAAAAAGATTACTAACTATTCTAAACAAGATTTAGAAGATATTATACTTAAATCAGTAAGAATTTTAACAAGCAACGCAAGTGATGAATTAAAGATTACAGTCGGAGCACTTGTTGAAATGAAAGCACAGATTGATGATTATGAGGCTGATCACGAAACAAATATTTCCAGACCAATCGGCACATCAAACCTTCCTGTACCTTTGCCAATGACATCTGATATGACAGGCAGAATCGAAGAAATGATTGATATTGCTGAAAAAGCACTTCTTGCTTTGGAAATAGCTGAATTCACAACACTTGACAGCCAGAACGAAGTTAAAAATTACGCAATAACAATTGCTGAATTCTTCCAAAAAAATAATAAAGAAGTTGATGAAATTATCCAAAAATACGCTCAAAACTGGAACATTGAACGTCTTGTAAAAATGGATAAAGACATTTTAAGAATTGCGATTGTAGAACTTTTATATGTAAAAGACGCACCAATGAAAGTTGTTGTAGACGAAGCAATAGAACTTGCTAAAAAATATTCAACCGATGACAGTTCATCCTTTATCAACGGAATATTAGCAAAAGTTATAGTTGACTACGGTATTCAATAATTACTTTTGTTTTTCGCGAATAACCAATTCATAGCCAAGATAGTCAAGCATTTCTTGAACTGTCTGAAATCTAATGCGATTATTTTTCAATTGTTCTGAAATAGTGCTTGGAGTTTTTATATCACAACCTATTTCTAATAACTTAGAAATAAGTTTATTCATAGATATTCCACTTCTCATAAGCAAAAGCTTAATTTCTTCTCTTATGTTTAACATAATTATATAGTAATTTATATCTGATAATTGACAAATTTATATATTTGTGTTAGTTTATTCCTAATTAATAAGGTATTACCGAATGAATATTAACGAATTCAATTTTGAAGACATCGACGAAGAAGAAGACATTATTGTGCCTGACTCGTTATTAGGTGAATTAATATACATTAAATTCGCACTCAAAAGAATTTTAAACAACCCCAAAAAAACACCATACTTCCTTAAACTCCTCAGAAGACAAATTCATTTCTTTATCCAATGGAAGAAAAATAAATAATTTTATGTTATCATCATGCTATGTTCGGATTTTTTAAAGATAAATTTAACGATTTAAAACAAACAGTTTCCAACACTGCTCAGGCTCTTGTCGGAAACGTTGTTGACTCTGTTGAAAATGAAGAAGAATTTTCTGAATTCGTTCTTGAAGATATGGAAGATATGCTTATCAGTGCAGATTTGGGCGTGAATTACGCAACAGAACTCGTAGACAAACTCCGCAATCAGGATAAAATTAAACCGTCTGCCGTTAAAAAATACCTTAAAGAAGAATTCCTGAATACTTTAAACGAAGCAGGTTCTAACAAACTGAATTATGTTGACAACGCAATCAACATCTACTTTATCTGCGGTGTTAACGGCGTCGGAAAAACAACACTTATCGGTAAGCTTGCATATAAATTTAAGAATGAAGGCAAAAAAGTTCTAATAGCAGCGGGTGATACATTTCGTGCTGCTGCAGAAGAACAGCTAGATATATGGTCTAAACGTGCAGGGGCAGATATAGTCAGACGCGACAAAGCAGACCCGGCTTCTGTTGTTTATGAAGCAATCCAAAAAGCGAAAAAAGAAAACTACGATGTAATTCTGGTTGACACTGCAGGACGTTTGCAAAACAAATTCAACCTTATGGAAGAACTTTCAAAAATCAAGGCAGTAATTGATAAAAACGCACCGGAAAGTTTACGTGAAACTATGCTTGTACTTGACGCCAACACAGGTCAGAACGGTTTGCAGCAGGCTAAAGTATTTTTAGACGCGGTTAATCTTACATCTGTTGCACTCACAAAGCTTGACGGCTCGGCAAAAGGTGCGATTGTTTTGGCAGTTGCAAAAGAAATGAAACTTCCTGTAAAACTTGTCGGTGTCGGTGAAAAGATGGAAGATTTAAAAACATTTAATTCAGAAGAATTTATTGAGGCACTTTTTGAATAAACTCAAATCCACAAAAACTTTATCAGGTAACGAAGTTTGTCTGCTCGGTAACACAAATCACAGCAGAACACTTGTTATCGGGGTTTTTCATGGTGATGAGCCTCAGGGAAAATATTTAATCGAAGAATACATCAAAAAACATCCACAGTGCCAGCTGTTATTCATTCCATGCCTAAATCCCGACGGAATGAAATTAAACCGTAGGACGAATTCAAACGGTGTTGATTTAAATCGAAATTTTCCGACAAGAAACTGGGTAAAAAGCGAAAAAGATAACTTCTACGGCGGTTTTGAGCCTGCAAGCGAAATAGAAACCAAGTTTCTAATCGATACTATTGACGAATTTAAGCCCGAAACTATAGTAACACTACACGCTCCTTACAAAGTCGTCAACTATGACGGCCCTGCAAAAGAGCTTGCTCAAACAATTTCCGACATAATGAATTATCCCGTTGAAGAAAGCATTGGCTATCCAACCCCTGGAAGTTTCGGTACATTTGCCGGTATAGAAAGAAATATCAAGACTATAACACTGGAACTGGATGAAACCTGTCCTGTAGAGGAATTGGTCCCACCCGTTCACAGAGTACTTGATAAACTTTAATTATTATTCAATTTCGATACCGAATACCTGACCTTCGTTACCGCGGCTAAATACAACACCGCCTGTGCCTTTGGTAATTCCGGCATCAGAATATGGACCGTCTTTTACAAAATAATTTGTATCTTTCAAATCTTTATTAACTTTTTTAGCCAAATCTGGATTGTTATCATTTTCGTCAATCTTGCCGTCTTGATTTGTGTCCAAATGTTCCAATGCAAGACCTGTCAACTTGAAAGCGGCTTGGTCTTTTTTGCCAGTAATAACAAACTCATTATTTTTAGCTTTATCTAAATCGTAAGTCGTGTTTCCGTAAGTAACTTTTTTTCCGACCGGTACAAGAAACGTTTTAGTTTCCTTTGTGCCTTCATCATAGAGTTTAATCTTGTTGTAGCCCTCGTTTTTACCAGGACCATCAATTCTGTTGACCATGTTGTTTCTCCTTGTGTTTACTTCCAACTATTACGTATATATTTAATAAATAATTTTTATATACAGAATTGCCATGATTTTTATTTTTATTTACATTCGTTAACATTTAAAATTTTTTGTAGTAAAATTGAAAATAAAAAAAGAGGGATTTTAAATGAAATTACATAACTCATATTCAAACACTATTGAAGATTTTAAACCTATTGAAGATAACAAAGTTAAAATGTATGTATGCGGACCTACAGTATATGATTTTGCACACCTAGGACACGCAAGATGTTATATTACATGGGATGTATTATACAGATATTTAAAATTCAAAGGATATGATGTTACTTACTGCCGCAACGTTACAGACGTTGACGATAAAATCCTGAAAAAAGCTGACAAAGAAGGAAAAACTCCTGAAGAAGTTTCTCAATATTGGTACAAACAGTTTGAAAACTCAATGAAAGCTTTAAATACCCTTAAACCGGATATCGAACCTTTTGCCACAAAAACATTAGGTGAAATGATTTCCATAGTAAAAGATTTAATTAATAAAGGTTATGCTTATGAGGCTGAGGGTGATGTATATTTCAGAGTTAAAAAATTCCCTCAATACGGATATCTTTCAAAACAGCCGATTGACCAGCTTGAAAGCGGTGCAAGAATTGAGGTAGGTGATATTAAAGAAGATCCTCTTGATTTTGCATTGTGGAAAAAAGATGAAAAATTCGGCTACAAATCACCTTGGGGCGTTGGTCGTCCGGGATGGCACATTGAATGTTCCGCTATGAGCCGTAAGTATTTAGGCAAGACAATTGATATTCACGCAGGCGGTGCGGATTTAATTTTCCCTCACCACGAAAATGAAATTGCACAGTCAGAATGTGCTAACGGCTGTAAATTTGTTAACTATTGGCTTCATAACGGTTTTGTTACTATTAACAAAGAAAAAATGTCTAAGTCATTAGGTAACTTCTTAACCATTGATGATTTATTGAAAAAATACGACGCAAATACAATCAGATTTTTTATATTAACCAATCATTACAGAATGCCTGTTGAGTTTTCTGACGAAGCACTCTCATCAGCACAGGCGGGCGTGAAACGTTTATTAAACGCTAAGCAGACAAAAATTAATGAAGATTTGGATATAGCAAGTACAGAAGAATACAAACAGTTTGTTGAAGCAATGGACGATGACTTGAATACGTCAAAAGCTCTTGCTGTACTTTTTGATTTAGCGAACAAAGCCAATAAAGATGACAAAGACGCTTTCACAATTTTGTATAAACTTGCTGATGTATTAGGCTTTACTTTTGAAAAACCTACATTGTCCGAAGAAGAATTACAAAATGCGGTTAAGCATATATCAGAAAAATTAGGCGAAAACTTCAATTCTATGGAAGACATAATCGCATACCGCAAAAAGGCAAGAGAAGAAAAAAACTGGGACATCGCAGACAAAATCAGAATCGCATTTGACGAAATAGGAATTGTCTTAAAGGATTCCAAAGAAGGCACAGTCTGGGAAGTTAAATAAACTTATTTTTCCAGAAGATAATATGCACTACAGCAACCGCCTGAAACAACTCCATCATCAGTTGTTATGTAAGAGTCTGACGCTGCTCCATATTCCTTGCCGCATTTGCATTCATCTCCGTCTAAATTCTTATTATAGGTAAAACCGGAACCTAATGGTAAAAATTCAACAGGATAATATTTTTTAATCATCATGACAAAAACATCTTTTCCAAGTACATTTGGTCCATTTATATATGAATTCAAATCAACACTTATACATAATCCAGAATGGTCGTGCCCAAACATTATTACTTCTCCGCTTAAAAGACGAAATCCGTAATAACTAAAAGCATATGAGCCGATCTCTTTGCCTTGAAGGCTATTATATTTTTTGAAATAGCTTGGCATATAGTTGGTATTGTCTCTACATTCAACTTCATTTTTACAAATATCTGTATAATTAAATTTGGAAGCGAAACTATCAACAAATGTGTAATCAAACTCGTTATGATTATCTTCTTTAAGAGGCAAAAGTCCCTCATCAATTGTTGCCCAAAAAGCCTGGTTTATAACAGAATACATTTTTTTCCAGTGTGCAATGTTTTGCCTGTCATCAATCTTTTGAATTATTGAAGGCAGCGTAATAGCTGCAACGACACCGATAATACCAAGGGTAATTAATACTTCAGATAGAGTAAAGCCTTTCAGCAGCCTTAATTCGGTGCCCCCCCCCCGAGTTGTGCAAATATTTTCATAATTTTGCCTCCTTTTAAAATAATGCTATTTCTTAACTATTATAACTCATCTTTTATAAAAATTCAATTTTATGTTATCGTTATAATATAAAAGAAAGGAAATATTATGAAAGCTGTTGTTTATAATGAAGGACTTAAACTTGTTAATGATTATGAAAAACCTGTTCCTAAAAAAGGCGAAGCACTAGTAAGAGTCACTTTAGCAGGAATTTGTAACACTGATTTTGAAATTACTAAAGGTTATATGGGTTACAAAGGCATTTTAGGACATGAAGCAGTTGGGATTGTTGAAGAAATTAACGGTGAAGACCAATCACTTCTTGGCAAAAGAGTTGTAAGTGAAATAAGTTATGGGTGCAAAAAGCCGGATTGCCCTTATTGTGCAGAAAAGCTTTACCGTCATTGTCCGGATAGGCACACACTTGGGATTTGGAGAAAAGACGGCTGTTTCGCTGAATATTTTACCATGCCTGTAGAAGTATTATTTGAAGTACCGGAAAATGTAACTGACGAACAAGCTGTTTTTGTAGAACCGTTAGCTGCTGCGTGTGAAATTACCGAACAACTTCATATTAAGCCATTTCAAAAAGTTATTGTTCTCGGCGACGGTAAACTTGGACTTATTACAGCATTAACTTTAAATGCCCAAAACATTGATGTAACACTTATTGGAAAACATCAAAACAAACTTGATATAGCAAAAGCTCAAGGTGTTGAAACTAAACTTTTACAAGATTTGGAAATCAAAAAAGAATACGACGTTGTAGTAGAAGCTACAGGTTCAATCTCAGGTTTTGAAACAGCTTTAGCTTTAACAAAACCCAGAGGTGTTCTGGTTTTAAAAAGTACGGTTGCTGCTTCAAAAGAAATCAACCTTGCACCTATAGTTATTGATGAAATAACTGTTTTAGGCTCTCGCTGCGGACAGTTCGGGGCGGCATTAAGACTTTTGAAATCCAAAAAAATTGATTTTTCTCCGCTTATTTCGGCAAGATATAATGCTGATGACGCAGTGGAAGCCTTTGAAAAAAATAAAGAAAAAGAAACCTTAAAGGTCTTACTCGAATTTTAATAAAAAAAAGAGCCTCATAAAGGCTCTTTTTTAAAGTTAAATAAACTTATTTTTCCAAAAGATAATATGCACTACAGCAGCCACCTGAAACGACTTCCCCTGCACCTGCACCTTGTGCAAGAAATGGGTCTGCTTCTATACCATATTCTTCACCGCACCCACATATTTCGCCGTTTGTTTCTTTATTAAAAGTGCCCTCAGCCCCGAGTGGCCTTATAAAATCATCATATACTTTCATTATAAATATATCTTTTCCGATTTTATCAGGACCTTTTCTAAAACCGTTTACATCCACAGAAATCCAAGGTCCTCCATGGCTATCTCCAAACATTATTAACTCACCTGTTGCAAGGCGTCCCTCAATATAATGAAAATTATACGAACCTACACTACCTCCTTTTAGTGTTTTTGGAGTATTACCATAAGATACGGCCCAGTTAGGAAATCTGTTACAATTTGTATTACCCGTTGTGTTACAAACATTTGTAACATTAAAATTAGACAACATTCTATAAATAAATTCATCATTCATTTTTGTTTGTCTTGTCCAAACAACTTGGTCAATACATGAAAGATTGCGTTCATTTTTGTCACAAGGAATATAACCTTCTGAAATTGATTTATTAAAAGCCTGGTTTATAGCAGAATACATTTTTTTCCAGTGTGCAATGTTTTGCCTGTCATCAATCTTTTGAAT
>JBKUMA010000003.1:0-17018 GCA_046955055.1 Candidatus Gastranaerophilaceae bacterium | reverse complement strand
CGGTATGGGTGTAATCCTTGCTCCTATTATTGGACCGGTTCTTGGCGGATGGATTACAGACAACTGGTCTTGGCCTTGGATTTTCTTTATAAACGTTCCTTTCGGATGTATATCTGCTATTTTATGTCATAAGTTAATTGAAGATCCTCCTTATGCAAGAAAACAAAAAAATGTTAAAATTGATGGAAAAGGTTTTTTCTATTTAACTGTTTGGCTTGTTACATTACAAACTGTACTTGATAAAGGTAACAATGCAGACTGGTTTAATGCACCTTGGATTTGCTGGACTTCCGGCGTATCTGTTATCGCATGCATTTTATTTTTCCATTCACAGTTAACAAATAAAAATTCTTTAATAGATTTATCGGTGTTTAAAGATAGAAACTTCTCTGCCGGTACAGTTGTACAGGTTGTAATTCAGGCTGTTTTATACGCTTCTCTTGCAATTCTTCCTCAATTTTTGCAAAGTATGCTGGGTTATACTGCATTCTTAAGCGGAGCTACAATGATGCCTAGAGGTTTGGGAAGTATGACAGCTATGCTTTTGACCGCTACTCTTTCAAATAAAATTGATAACAGACTCCTTGTTGCAATTGGTTTATGTCTTCTTGGTGGGTCAAGTTTGGTATTTGGGTCTTTAAACTTACAAATATCGAATATGAATATTGCTGTTCCTAACTTCTTTATGGGAATAGGTATGGGTCTTTCAATGGTTCCGATTATGAATTTGTCTGTTGACACTTTAAGAAATGACCAGATGACGAATGCTACAGGTATTCAAAACTTGTTAAAAAATATTGGAAGTGCGATTGGTACTTCGCTTGTTGCAACAATGCTAACAAGGTTTGCACAAGTTCACCAGTATATGCTTGTAGGAAATACAAGCGAATTAAATTCAGTATTTATCGAAAGGGTTCAATCTACTGCGGCAGCTCTTGCACAATATGCTCATATGACTGTTGCACAATATATGGCACAGTATTCAATGTACGGACAACTTGTGAAACAAGCTACATTGTGGGCATTTATTGATTCATTCAGAATTTTTGGTCTGTTATGCTTTGCAGTTGTTCCTTTAATGTTATTTATTAAAAAAACAAAAAAAGTTTAAAAATAAGTTATAATAAAAATCTCATTCATATGTATGTTTGACTTTTTTAAAAACATCATTAACATGAAAAAGAAGTAGTAGAATGAGGGCTAATTATGGCTAATAATAATCTTTTTTCAGGTATATATGCAGGTTTGACAAATACATATTCACAGCTTGCGGCACAAAATCCAAACGGTTTGACACTCGAAAACCTTGTTTCATCAAAAAATAATACCAAAACAAACTCGACTCTTAACCAGTCATTTGCTACGTATTTGCAAAATAATTTTACAACTATTGATAAAAACGGAGATGGTATTTTAACAGAAGATGAAATGACAAATTTGACTAATAATATGTCCCGTCAGGGTTTGACAAAAGATGAATTAATCCAGCTTTATGCTTCAGGAACAAGCGGATTATCACAAGACACTATGAATAAAATTCTTGAGCATTTTGACGAAATGGATACAAATCATGACGGCAAAATTACCAGTGCAGAAATTTCTGCTTATGACTTGAATGCTTCAAGAATGGAAAAAGAAGACGAATTTAACAACCGCCGTGCAACTGACATGTCAGTTTTCTATGGCAGTGAATCATCAAGTTCAGACAGTTATAGTCTTTTGAGCTATAAATACAAAAGTAACAATTCCTAATAATTCTTAGTGACAGGAAAGGGAAGTTTAAGAGGGTTTATTTAAAAAAATAAACCCTCTATTTTTGTCTGCAATAACGTGTACACGAAAATGTGTATACGATTTTGGGGACTTGCTGATATGTTAAACCAATTTTATAATAAATAAATTGTTACCAACATAAGAAAGGATTACAAAATGACATTTGCCCCGCAATATAATGAATATGATTTTATCTTAAACAATGATATTTTAACAAAACAACAAAAAATAAGAGCATTAGAGGAATTAAAGAGAAATAGTGAAAATCAATTAAATGAGAAAATGGTTTTTAACATAATAAAAAAATGGTTAGGTGCCGGAATAGAAGTAGGCAGTTCTGCTATTCCATTTGCAGGTCCCGGTCGAGCAGGAGCAACAGTAGGTACTACTTTGTTTAAAAATACTTTAGGTAGAAAATTATCGCAGGAACTTGGTTCCGGAGCCCTTTCCGGAATTGCAGGCGGAGCGGTTTTTGGCGTAGGTGAGAGTTTGTTGAAAGATGAAAATTTATACAATAATCTTGTAAAATATGGAGCCTCTGGTTTACTTCTGGGTGCATTATCGGGAACTGCTGCAGGATATGCTCAAAAAATGTTTAAAGCTAATAAGTTAATTAATTCTAAGCCTATTAATATGATGACTAAAGAAGAAAAAGTTCAGTTAAGAAAAGAAGGGAAACAGTATTACAAAGACTATTTACAAGGCAGACAAATCTATGTTCCTTATTTGGACTCAGTTAATTTTCCGGGTGGACAAGCTGGTGAAGTTGGTTTGCATAACTATAAAATGATTCCAAGAATTCCTAATCAAATAAAAAATTCTAAAAATATGAAATTAAGTAATGATAAACCTGAAAGACTTGATGCCCATAATTTTTATAAATTATATAATACATATAAGAATAAAAAATATGAATATATATTCAGAAATAATTCTAATAATACTGGAAATGATTTTTATCAAATAAAAGAAGTGGGTTCTAACCCTGCATACTCGGACCAACCCCGAGCGCTCAAGTTAGAACCCAATAACATTATAACTTATAATGATAATTCTTTCAACCCTGGTTTTAAATTATTACCCGCATGGCTGTCTTCTCTTTTACTTAAAAAAGATGCTGCAAATTCTTTAAATAATTTAGACGAGACTCAAACATCTACATTATTGAAAGGTTCAATAGAAATGAATGTTTTAAACAATCTTAATGGAAGTGAAGTATACGTTCGTCCTTACACACGTGATGACGGTACAGATGTACGAGGATACTTCCGCTCAAAACCTGTCAGATAAGTAAAAAGTCCCGAATGTTCGGGACTTTTTATAGTAAATAAATTTAATTTATTAACATCCGCCGCCACACACACAGTGATGATTTGGATTTTGTCCGGCAAATGCCTGCAAGCCTAAATATTTAGCAGCTGAACCAAGTTTTTGTTCTATTCTGATTAATTGGTTATATTTTGCCATCCTATCAGAACGTGAAGCTGAACCTGTTTTGATTTGTCCGCAGTTTGTTGCTACTGCTAAATCTGCTATGAATGTATCTTCTGTTTCGCCTGAACGGTGAGAAACAATTGATGTATAACCTGCTGCGTGTGCCATAGAAATAGCGTCAAGAGTTTCTGTTAAAGTCCCGATTTGGTTTACTTTAATCAAAATAGAGTTTGCTACACAGCGTCTAATGCCCTCAGAAAGTCTTCTAGTATTTGTTACGAATAAATCATCACCGACAAGCTGGCAACGGTCACCCAGACGGTTTGTTAATAATTTCCAGCCGTCCCAGTCTTGTTCTGCCATGCCGTCTTCGATTGAAATAATCGGGTATTTTTCCTGCCAAGAGGTTAAGAAATCAACCATTTCTTCGCTGTTAAATACTTTGTTTTCACCTGCTAATTTATATAATCCGTCTTCATAGAATTCAGAAGAAGCTACGTCTAAACAGATTTTCACCTGGTCTGTGTTATAACCTGCTTTATTTATAGCTTCTAATATAACTTCAATACCTTCTTCATTTGATTTTAAATTTGGTGCGAAACCGCCTTCATCACCTACAGAAGTTGCAAGTCCTTTGCCTTTTAAAACTGCTTTCAGGCTGTGGAAAACTTCCGCACCTACTTGAATTGCATGTTGAAAGTTTTCGGCACCTACAGGTGCAATCATAAATTCCTGAAAATCAATATTGTTATCAGCGTGTGCACCGCCGTTAATAATGTTCATCATTGGAACAGGAAGGGTTAGAGCGTTAATTCCGCCCAAATATCTATACAATGACATGCCGTAAGCTAATGATGCAGCTTTGGCACATGCCAGTGAAACACCTAATATAGCATTTGCACCCAGTTTTGATTTATTTTCTGTACCGTCCATGTCAATCATAAATGTATCGATTTCTTTTTGGTGAGAAGCTTTTTCACCGATAAGTTCCGGTGCGATTATGTTATTAACGTTATCAACAGCTTTTTTAACGCTTTTACCGTTATAGTAATGTTTGTCACCGTCTCTAAGTTCCAATGCTTCATAAATACCTGTTGAAGCACCTGAGGGAACTGCTGCACGTCCTACAATTCCATTAGAAAGTTTAACATCGACTTCAACAGTCGGATTTCCGCGTGAATCTAAAATTTGTCTTGCAACGACATCTTCAATAAATGTTGACATACTATATCTCCTATATTTTTAAGACCTTGTGTTTGCTTATAAATTTTGTCACAGAAACAAATATCTTGCAAGTAATTACATCGGGCAATTTTTTTGAGATTTGTATAAGTCATGAGCTTTTCTTGCAATTTTGCCAATGCGTGAAGTGTAACCGATTGCGACGATTAATGACGCTGTAACCCATGCTATCGGACCTGCATAGAAAATTCCGAAATAACTAAATTTAACTGCCAGATATACTGCCGCGTATGAACGAACCATGAGTTCGGCAAAGGAAGCTGTGAGCGGTATTATAGTTTGCCCCATGCCTTGTAATGCGTTTCTGAATATAAAAATTTGTCCGAGAAAGAAATAAAACATTGTGCTTATGAATAAATAGCTTCTAGCTATCATAATAATATTTTCTTGTGAATTTCCGAGGAATACTCTTACAATATCGCTTCCCCAATAGTGCATTATGAAAGCCATTATAAGACTTAAAATCAAGTTTATTATTGAGGCTTTTTTTACGCCCTGTCTTATTCTTGAGAAATTTCTTGCACCATAGTTCTGTGCAACATACGCAGCTAGTGCAACTCCAAAAGATACCATTGGAAGTGTTGCAATTTGTTCAATTCTCAATGCGGCTGTGAACGCTGCAATAATGTTTGGACCGAATGTGTTACAAACGCTTTGGATAATCAAAATTCCAATCCCTAAAATTGAGAATTGCAAAGCCATTGGAATGCCTACTTTTAAATGTTCTAGGGCAAATTCAATATCTTCTTCGCGGTTTGATTTGTCAAAAATCCAGTCTTTTTTCTTTAAATGAAGAATGGGAAAGCGTTTTTTAACATAAAAGACACACATTAAAGCAGATATTGCTTGAGAAAGTACAACTGCTACAGCAGACCCTGGGACTCCCATATGGAATTTTAAAATAAATAAAAGTGCAAGAAAGATATTAAGAATTGAGGCAAAAATCAGAAAGTACAAAGGTGTTTTGCTGTCGCCCAAAGCTCTGATAATGCTTGCCAGAAGATTATAAAAACATCCTGTAATAAGCCCTGCAATAACTATTTGTATGTACCAGAATGCATTATGATAAATTTCTTGCGGTACATTCATCCAGTGCAAAATGGGGTTTAGCAGAATAGTTGTAATGATAGAAAAGACTATAGTGAAAGAAGTTCCAAGAATTAAAGAAACGACAACTGAGCGTCTAACTCCGTCAAAATCTTTTGCACCGAACTTTTGTCCTGTAATTACGGCGAAGCCGTTGGTTAAGCCGACGACTACAAACATTATAAGGAAAAATAAAGGAGAAATAGCACCGACAGCAGCAAGAGCGTCAATGCCTAAAGTTCTTCCGACAATGACAATATCAGCAAGATTATACAATTGTTGGAATATGTTCCCGATAAGCAAAGGTACTGAAAACAGCAGCAATAGTTTTAACGGGGCACCCTTTGTCATGTCTTGTATCATAAAAATCCTTTATTTTTTAAAGATTATATAATAAAAGACTTGAAATTAAAATTACTTTATGAGAGAATAAAACTCGACGACAAAATAATAAAGTGTTGTTGAATTAAATAAAAATAAGGCTGGGTAGCTCAGTTGGTTAGAGCGTTCGGCTCATACCCGAAAGGTTCGAGAGTTCGAATCTCTCCCCAGCTAATAAAAAGAGATAGGATTGCCTATCTCTTTTTTTAAATTACAGGATATATGGTTGGAAATAAGATATGTCATTTTTACGATAAATCTTTTATATTTCCAAGTTCTAACTTAAATTGTTCAAGAGAGATTTTATATTCTGTTTCTGATAGTATTGCTACTTGGCTTTTTGGCTACAGTTAGGAAGGGTAAAGGACATAAATATCTCTCTACCTTTTCAAATAACTTAAATGTTTTTTTATCAGGTTCAATATTATGTTTAATAGCATTATAAAATAAGTTTACAAGTTCTTTAACTTCCGTTTCATTTTTTGCTATTTTTTAAATAATTTATCAAATCATAGTTGTTTTTGTAAATCCAGTTCTTTTTTCCAGACGATGTAAAAATATATGGCAAGGATAAAGTATACGCTCCACATTATTACTGTGGCGTAAGCTTTTGCACCGTGTATGACAAGGTTTAGCCACATGATAGCTGATAAGCCGTTTACTATCATCCAGATTATCCATTGCTCTATACATCTTTTTACAGTCAAATACATTCCTGCAATAGATAGTGCTGTTGTTATTCCGTCTATTACAGGGCTGCTGTCACCAAAGTGTTTTAAGAATACTATTGCTGTTATGCAGCCGATTATGGAAACTGCTGTGAGTTTTATCAATTCTGATTTGGTAAGGTGTGTTTTGATAATTTCTTTTGTGCTTTTTTTTAGGTGTTGTTTCCACTTAAAAATTCCGAGAATTTGCATTGGAATGTAATAGCAAAGATATAATAAAAGATTTCCCCATAATGCATTGTGAAACGAAAGCCAGATGTAGCAACCGGAACCCGCAAGTCCGAAGAAGTAACATGATATTTTTCCTTTGCCTGCTATAATTGTGTATAGTATTCCGCATATTGCAGAAATTACGGCAATCGGACTGTCATTAAAAGTTACGGTGGTGAATAAAATTACCATAAGTACTATGAATAATCCTATTATTTCATAATCTTTCCAACCGGTTAATTCTTGTTTTATAAATTCGATAATTTTCATTATCAGCATTGTATAATAGATTTAGATGAAAGTTCAAGCAGTATACAATAATAAATTATTTAAAAAAGGATTAGAATTTGCAGCAGAAAACGGTGCGTTGTTTTCCGGTACTGTATCTCTAGCACTGTCAACCGTTGCAAGACCGCTTGCTATTCTTGCAACTCCTAATACGGATGCAGAAAATAAAAAATATGCGTGTGCAAAATCGCTTTCATCAAGTGCGGTCGGATATCTGCTTATGCTTTGTGCTTCAATGCCTGTGGCAAAGTCTATTAAAAAAATCGATGAAAGACCTGCAAAATATCTTAAAGCAAGAACGGTTAAAAGTTTGAAAAACGGTGCAGACAGTCTTTTGAAATCCAAGAGTTATAATTTTGCAACACAACTTTTTAAATTAGGTATCGGGTTTTTGATAGCGGTACCGAAATCGATTATGACTTGTGCATTAATTCCGCCTTTTATGGCAAAATTGTTCCCTAAAAAAGAGCAAGAGAAAAATGAAAAAAGGGATTTACAAAAAACTAAAGATGTATCATTTACCGGTAAAAGCGGGATAGAATATTTGTCAAAAGGTATTGGCAGAATTATTGATATGCCTTCTGTTCAAAAAATGTCAAACAAGTTTCACAATACCAACTTTGAACAGCATATTATGTCGATGACTGACGGCTTGATTACAGCTTCATTTATTCATCAGACACATAAAAGCAAAAGGATTGAAGAAAACCGTAAAAAACCTTTGATGTATAACGCTGCAATTTCGACAGGACTTTGTATTGCGGGGGGATACGCATTGAACAGAGCTTTGAAAAAGCCGTTTGATAAATTTGTAGATAAGTTCTGTGAAGTAAATAAAAATTCGTCGAAGCTTGAAAAATATGTTGAGGGCTTGAGGATAGCAAAACCTGCTTTAATTCTCGGCGGAATTTATTATATTGTTATACCTTTAATTTCAACATTCCTTGCTGATAGAATTGACAGAAAGAATACTAAACTATTTTCTTAATTGCTTCCAGATAGAATTTTTCAGCAAGACTGTTATGTAAAATTACTTCTTGTGCAGTTTTTAAATCGTACCATTCTGCAAAATCAACTTCTTGTGAAATATTATTTAAGTTTTCGTTCTCTGTTGTTGTGATAAAGTTGCATAGTAGAGTGTTTGAGCGTTCAAAGTATTCTGAACAATTAAATTTTACAATAGAAATGTCTATGCCTATTTCTTCCTTAACTTCTCTTAAGAGAGCTGTTTCTAGATTTTCTGTTTTGTTGACATACCCGCCGACAAGTATATTCCAGTCCTTGCCGTATTGTTTTATAAGAAGGGTTTTGGAAAAGTCTTTGTTTAAAATAACAGTGCTTACCGCTGTGTTGAAAATAGGGAATCGGAAGTCATTGCAATTCGGGCAAAAAGGTATTAAGCCTTCGCTCATTCCGAAGTTTACGCATTCTTTCATAATCAGTTTTGTACCGCACTCAACACAATATTTCATAACAGCATAATAGCACAGATAAGATAGCTATTTTGTATATTGTCTTCTATTGCAGAAACGGCTGATTATTTTCAATACGACAGGCTTTATAATATGTTTGTCAAAGGCAGTTTATACAAAATTTCGAAAGGAAAAACATTATGAGAAACGATAAAGAAAAAGAAACAATGAAGGAAAAAGCTCAAGATTTGGCTCATAAAGCTAAAGGAAAAGCACACGAAATGAAAGAAGACATCAAAGAGGGTGCTAAAAAAATGAAAGACAAAATGACTAATGAAGAAGCTAAATTAAAAGAGAAAATGCACCGTAAAAAACAAGCTTAAAAGGTTTAAAAAAGAAGGCTCCTAGTGTTAGGGGCCTTTTTTAGAGTAATCTTCATTTATTTTTAACGATTTGATAGAGAACAATGTCTATTTTTGAGAGCAGTTCACAATTCATCTCGTAACTGGTTCTCATGTATTCCATCAATATTTCTTTCATCATTTCAAGATTTCTGATGATATCTTCGTTTTTTTTGTGCATAAATTGACCTCAGAAAATTTATACCACATTCATTGACATTTGTCAATGAATTTTATTAAACAATAAATCATAATTGCAATAATGCAATACGAAAAACTTGCAAAATTTATACATAATAAAAGAAACGGATTGAATATTTCTCTGAATAAATTTGCTCTTGAAAATAATATTGAACCGGCTGCTTTGAGCCGTATGGAAAATTTAAAACAGGGAATAAAAATTGAGTCTCTTATCAAAATCGCAAAAGGATTTAAGATGACTCCTGCCGAATTACTCACCGAATTTGAAAATATTAAATAATTCTTTTATTCGTGACCATATTTTTTGCTGCCATACGCCGACAAAGGTAGTTACTATCATTACTACTACAAAGTATAGGTAAGTTGTTTGAACAGGGTTATAAATCCAGTAGATATCATGATTTGCACGTTCGGCTAACGGTATGCCGTTGATGTTCATAAATGCGGCTGTTAACAAATACATTACAAGCAAGTGGTTTGCCATTATATGATAAGTTACATTACCCATGTTTAATATGAATTTATTATCTTTTACATACGGGTAAAATATTTTTACCGTAAACAGTGAAGCCCAAATCCCTGTTAATGCTGTTAGAACGGGAACGAACAATTGGTCGTCAAATCTTGCCCAAACAAGAACATAACTTAAACCTATTCCATGTTCCGGACTGTAATCCCTATTAAACAGCCACAAAACTGATTGTACACAAATCATTATTCCTAGCCATTTTACTGTTAAAATGTCATATTTGCCTTCAATGTAATGTTTATAGAAATATCCCAGATACACAAAAAACATTGAAAACATTGTTCTTATGACAACAAGCATTGCAGGGTCGACTTTAACCACCTTTGAAAGAGGAATGGCTGCAATTCCGATTAGTGTGAAGACTGCAAGGTGGAAGAATTTATTATCTTTAATCCCTCTTAAAACTCTGAACACAAACAAGAATGTAATCATTGTCATAAATAATTGGGTTACGAACCACAACGGGCATGACAAATCGAATTGGTGTCCGTTTAAAAAAGGAGTGATGAAAAAGTTTTTTAAAGATAAAGGCATTCCCCAGAATTTACCCGTAAGTTTTGCGATTAATAATGTTATTCCAAGGTAAAATAAGTTGTACCAGAAATAGGGCACCAAAAGAGTTTTAAACCTTCTTTGAACAAAGTTTGCTACGTCATCAAGGTATTTTTCTTTGAACAAATAACCTGATATGAAGAAGAATAACGCTAGTTGGAAGGAATATGGTGTAAACATTCCAAGCAGCGAAAATTCCAAATGTCCTGATACCACAAGTAATATTGCAAGTGCTTTTAATACAGTAACTTTATTATCTCTAATACATTCTGTCATTTTGTAAAACCTCAAGTCTTTTAACATTCAGAATTCTATCATAAAAAAACCGCCCATATGTAAGCGGTCTTTTTATTGTCATATCGTAAATTACGTTAGACTTTATGCGGAAAGGTATCTTATAATTTCGTCAGCAAATTGTGCACTTGATTGAAAGTTTTGTGCAGTTATTAAGTTTCCGTCTTGAATAATATTTATTTCACCGTTATCTTTGCTTATAAAAAATGCGTTTTGGTCTTTTAAGGCGTCTTCTAAAAAGAAAGGCACCAATTTGTCTTTTTTAGCTTCTGTTTCTTCATCGTTAGTAAAACAGGTTACGCGTCTTCCGTCGACAAAAGGCAGGCCGTCATGCTGTTTTGCAGGCAATAGACCGGCAGGACCATGGCATATTGCGGCAACAAGTTTGTCGTGTTTTGCAAAATGACCGATGATATCGCCTAAAAGTTCGCTTTTTGCAAGGTCAAACATCGGACCATGTCCGCCAGGCAATACAATTGCGTCGTACAAAGTATAATCAACTGTTTCTAAAGGTACTGTGTCTTCTAAAGCTTTTTTTGCGTCTTTCCATTTAATATCTTCTATAATATTTTCGCTTGCAGGGTCGATTGGTGCTGCTCCGCCTTTCAATGAAGCGGCAGTTACAATATAGCCTGCGTCGATAAATTTATTATAAGGAACTGCAAATTCTTCAAACCAAACTCCTGTTTTGTGTTTGTCATCAAATTTATCTACGTTGGTTACAACCATAAGAATTTTTCTAGGTTCATATGCGTGTTCGAAACTGCAGCTTTCAACATCTTCAATATTCAAATCATAATCTTTGTCTTTATTTTCTTCTGACATATTTATATCCTCCCTTAACATGAAATATGAAAACTTAAAATTATAAGATTACATATTAGAGAAAAGGATAATTAATGAGAGTAATCTTTCTTCTTTAGGCACGAGGGTGGGAGTCATTATAAACATCTTTTAAATGTTGTGTTGAAACGTGGGTATATATTTGAGTGTTTGAAATGCTTGCATGTCCGAGAAGTTCTTGTACAACACGCAAGTCTGCACCGTTTTCTATCAAATGTGTGGCAAAGCTGTGTCGAAAAACGTGAGGAGTAACGTGTTTTGGCAGGTTAATTTTTTCAACAATTTCGTTAATTACATTCCTGATTGTTCTTGTCTGAAGCCTATAGCCTGTGTTATTAATAAAAACAGGAGAGCTTTCTGTCGGCTCTTCAACTCTGAAACCTTTTGGAATTAGTGAACGTGCGGACTCAATATATCGCTCAAGATAAGATTTTGCCCTGTCAGTTACAAGAATAATTCTTTCTTTTGCACCTTTACCGAAAACTCTTATTTCATTATTTTCCAGATTTAAATCTCCGAAATTCAGTCCAGAAAGTTCTGAAACCCTCATTCCGCTTGCCCACAAAAGTTCTAAAATTGCACGATTTCTGTAACCTGACGGTGTTTCGATTTTTGTGTTATTCAAGATTTGTTCGACTTCATCAGGTGTAAGGAATTTAGGCAGTGATTTAGGGCGTTTAGGGGTATTCAAATTCATTGCAGGGTTGGAGTCAACTTTTCTTTCTCGATACAAAAATTTATAAAAAGTTCTTATACTAGCAATTTTTCTTGCGATTGTGGTTTTCTTATAATTGAATTTCTGAATAAAGTGAAGATATTCTCTTACTTTTGAAAAATTCACCTTTTCGCAAGGTTCATCATCCATCCATACAAGAAAGCTCAAAATATCACTGCAATAAGCTGTTGCCGTATGTTTTGAAAAGTTTTTTTCAACCAGTATGTAAGATTTAAAATCTTCTAAATCTTGTTTTGAATCTGCGTTAACACCCATATATCTACTACATTTATATTATTGCTTTTTTATAAACAATATTATACAATACTTTTAGAATAATTAGAATAATTTTAACAAATTTAAAAAATCGCAGGAGATAACATGAATTACAAAAAATTATTAATAGCATCTATCGTCACTGCAACTGCTATTTCTGCATCATCTGTTGTGAATGCAAAAGAGTTACAGGCACAGGTTCAAAAAAACACCCCGAATGCTGTTGCTAAATCTAAAACTAATACAGTTAAAAAATACCCTGATATTGAAAAATTAATCGAATACAATCGATATTCAGAAGCTGATGCAAAAATAAAAGATATTTTAAATCAGGACCCTGATGACGTTACAGCACTTACTCTAAGAGCAATTTCGCTTGCTAAACAATACAAGCTTGCTCCTGCACAGTCTGAAATTGACAAGTTGATGAAAAGTTATCCTAACAATGCTGATTTACACTATGCACAAGGTATTGTTTATATGATGCGTCAAACTTCTTCAGATGTTGATTATATTAAAAATACAAGAGGTTTGATTAATTCTGCTATTAAAGAATTTGTTAAAGCTGTTAATTTGAATTCTAATTATTATCAAGCATACAATGCTATGGGTGTTGCTACTTTAAAATTGGGTAACAGAAAAGATGCGGCAGATTTGTTTAATGTTTCATTAAAAATTAACCCTTCATTTGCAACAGCTTACGATAACTTAGGCGTGTTGGAAATGATGAACGGTAATTTGGACGCTGCTGAAGCCAATTTCAAAAAAGCAATGAAGTATAATTCTCATAACCCTACTGCCTGGTATCACATGGCTCAGGTAGAAACAAGACGTGCTAATTATTCTGAAGCTTTAACATGGATTAACCACTCAATTAATGTTAATCCGAACTCTTCACCTGCATTAAACCTTCAAGGTGAATTGTATATGAAGCAAGGCAATCAGGCTGCTGCAATAAATTCATTCAAAAAAGCAGTGACTGTTAAACCTGAAAATTCACGTCCTTACATGAATTTGGCTAACATTTACGAAAACAGAGCAGATGAAGAGTTTGCTATGGAGCAGTTGAAAACTGTTCTTGCTATCAATCCTAACTATCAGGAAGGAAAGTTAAAGATTGCAAATCTTGCTCTTCATACCAGAAAATATGAACAGGCTCTTGATTATTATTCAAGATTGCTTGGTGATGAAAATTACAATGAAGACGCAATCATAGGTCTTGCTAATACTTATTACGAAATGTCTAAGGACAGAGGCGAAAAAGAAGGTATTACTACAAATAAAGAATTATATCTTGCATATGATTACGTTAACAAAGCTATAGAAAAATGCCCTCAGGATTTGGAACTACACCTTGCGAAATTGAAAATTGCAAGACTTGTTCACCAGCCTGATTTATCAAAAGACAGTTTGAATTATATTATTCAGGCAGCAGGCAACAACCTTATGGATAGTGTAATTAAAGGCGAAGCATACTTAGCTTTGGGTAGAGAAAAAGATGCGGTTTACACTTTTGAAAACGCTATAAATTTCTCAAACAGTGTTGACGACGATTTGTATCTGGCTGAAATTCTTGTTCACCATAAACAATTCAGAACAGCACGTACAGCTTTGAAAAAAGCGTTAATGAAAGATCCTGGTAATATTATTGCTAAAAACGGTATAGGTTATATCAATTTATGCGAAATTAAATCAAATGAATTCTTTGATATTGCACAACGCCAATACAAAGAAAAGAATTACGCATCAACAATCGAATACTGTAACCGTGCAATCGACTTCTATCATAACAGTCCGCAAATCGCTAAATTAAAAGCACAGGCTTATGAAAAGGAATTAAATTACAGAGGTGCGGTAAAATATTATCAACAGTACCTAGCGATGAGTCCGAACGCTTCTGATAAAGCTGATGTTACTAAAAAGATTAACAAGTATAAAAAGAAAGCACAGTAAAAAAGACAAATGAAAAAATTTGATATTCGGAAATCTTTCGAAGTTTTTTGGAGAGAGCCCTTAAGTGTTTTAACTGAGGGCTTGTTCCAGCTTGTGAATATCGAAAATAATATTTTTTCTCAAAAGCCGTCTGTTAATGTTGATTTTGTGAACAAAAAAACTCAGATTACTGTTGTGAATAACGAAAGAATGTATAATATTTTTAAAAACGTTCTGTTTAGAAATAAAATTAAAGAGCAAAAAGAAAAATCTTTAACTACGAAATAATAGGCTTAAAAATCTTAGTCGCAAGAAAGGGTATTAGTATGAATTCAAGCGGTGATTATTGTTCTGCAAGGATTATGAATGAAGGCTGGGAAATAAATTATCAATAAATTATTCATGATATAATCTTTTTATGACAAAAACAAAGTTTATGAATGCAAAATTTTTAATAAGTGCTGAGAAGCTTTCTCAGTGTCCTGACTATACATTGCCGGAATTCCCGTTATTGGGACGCTCAAACGTTGGTAAATCGTCTTTTATTAACGGTCTTGCCAATCACAAAAAACTTGCTAAAACTTCTAATACACCTGGAAAAACAAGGCTGATTAACTTTTTTCAATTTGCAGACAAATTTATGCTTGCGGATTTGCCGGGATATGGTTACGCAAAAGTTTCAAAAGAAGCCCAGAATAAATGGCAGCATTATCTGGAAGAATATTTGTTAAACAGAAAACAAATAACTTCATTGATACAGCTTGTTGATGGCAGGCATGATATTCAAAAAAATGATTATCAGATGCGTGAATGGGTAATGACATATGACTTGCCGATTTTTACTATTGTTACAAAAATGGATTATGTACCGAAATCAAAAACGTTAAATGTTATCAAAAATGTAGAAAAAGAATTCGGCGGAGTCGTTTTACCTTTTAGTGCGGTTGACAACAGATATAACGAAAAAATCTTTGATTATATACTTAATTATAATGATTTAAATGCAGAAAACTAATCTTCTTTTAAAGATTCTTTTATAAATTCTGCAGGGTTGTCAAGTATATTAACAAGTTCATCAAAATCCTTGATATATCCGTAAACACAATTTTCATCTTTTGATGGTGATTTGAATATTATGTTTCCGTAATTTGCCATTTTGCCTATAAAAGTTTGTTCTACAGCAAGAAGACGGATTTTTCGAATAGGTATGTCAATTTCTTCAATATTGAATATACCGTATTTTATTCTTACATATTTTGTTGTGATTAAAAACTTATCCGATGTATATCTTAGTATGGGATAAACTATTGGTGTAAGAAGTGCAAAGGCAATTATCCAGCTGAAAAAGCTGTGAGTGTTCAAAAAAACTTTCCAAAAATATATGAAAAAAACAGGTGACATTACTATAGGCCAAAAAAGGGCAAGCATGTGTTTTTTCACATCATACAGAACAAGTTCTTCCATTTCATCAGGCGGAAAATCTTCTTTTGCAAGTTCAGTATTTTTTTCTTGAGGTTCCTCATCGGGTTCAAATTTTTCTATAGTAACTACTCTATCATTTTCGTTTAATGACACACCGCAAAATCTGCAAAAGTTATCATTGTCTTTAACCTGTTTTCCGCAATTAGGACAAAACATTTTCGTGCTCCTTAATTTGTTTAAAATTCTATCATATGATTTGACTTTAGTCAATTGAAGTTGTAGGATTAATTTTGACTTTGGAGGAATTATGACAGCAGCTCAAAAATTATCAAAAACAGAATTATTAAATCTTTATAATATGGATTTGGAAGAACTTTTAAAGATATCTTCAAAATACATATCTAATAATGTTGAGTTTTGTTCGTTGGTAAATGCACGTAACGGCAAGTGTTCACAAAACTGTAAGTATTGTGCACAAAGTTCTCATTACTGTACGAATATTGAGTCTTATCCTCTGATAGAAACAGAAGAAGTTATAAAGGCAGCGTTGGAGTCAAAATCACATTCTGCGTCGCGTTTTGCAATAGTAACTTCAGGTAAAACTCCTGATGAGAGTGATTTTGACAAGATGCTTGAAATGATTAAAGAAGTTAATAAAATTGAAGGTTTGAAAAGTTGTGCTTCAATCGGTATTTTGAATGAAGAACAGGCAAAACTTTTGGCACAAGCCGGTTTAAAGCGTTTTCATCATAATATAAATACCTCTCGTTCATACTATCCTCAAGTATGTACAACTCATAGTTGGGATGACAGGTTAAACACATGCAGATTAGTGAAAAAATACGGTATGGAACTTTGCTGCGGTGTAATTCTTGGTATGGGTGAAAGTATTGAACAGCGTGTAGAAATGGCTATGGAACTTGCAGAAATTGAACCTGATTCAATTCCGATTAATATTTTAATGCCAATTCCTGAAACACCTTTTGAAAATTATTTGGACAAGATTGATGAAGAAAATGTTTTGAGAACTCTTGCCATATTTAAAATAGCTAATCCTAAATCTGTTTTGCGTTTTTGTGGTGGAAGAATGCGTTTAAGCGAAGAAAATCAAGAAAAAGCTTTACAAACATGTGTTGAAGGTATAATGGTTGGAAACTATCTCACAACAATAGGAAAGGCTCCTAAAGAAGACATTGAAACAGTTAAAAAATTAGGCAAACACATAATAGCTTAATAAATATTAACCGTTTTTCTGTAATTTTGTAAAATATGTTGATGTTTTAATACTCTATGTTATAG
>JBKUMA010000002.1:0-19095 GCA_046955055.1 Candidatus Gastranaerophilaceae bacterium | reverse complement strand
CAAAAGCCGCGTTTACTTTGTCTGAAGTATTAATCACCCTAGGTATAATCGGAATTGTTGCCGCCTTAACAATGCCTTCACTAATAAATAATGCCAATGATAGAAAATATCGTGGAGCCCGTCAAAAGGCACTAGCAACCATTGGTGGAGCTGTACGAAATATTACTGTCACAGAAGGAATAGGCAATGCAGTAGACGCAGAAGATTTTGTAGAAAACTACTTACGCAAGCAAATTCAAATAGTAAAGACCTGTAAGAATAATGACTTGCGATCTTGTGGAATAGAAACAAATTCTAATGCAATAACTACTTTGACCGAACCAAAAACAAAGCTAACAATGCCTACAAAAATTGCTGATTTAGCAACGGGTATTTCCAATGGCTCAGCAACAGATGGAACTTCAACAAGTTACGGATTTGTTATGAGCAACGGCTATAGCGTTAACCTGTTTTATAACCCTAATTGCGTAAGTGATAATCAGGCTGATGATAATTGGGGGCAAGACAGAGTATGTGTAAATGCTATATACGATATGAACGGACTTGCACGCCCTAATGAAGCTGGCAAAGACATAGGTTTTGTTACAGTAATCTATCCAGATGAACATGTAGTTGCTTATGCTCCTGATGTGTATAAAGAGATTGCAATAAGTGCAATTTTTGATAAAGCTCCTGAAAGATGTCAAGCACAAAACAAGGACTTATCAGTGCCAAATAGAGATGAATTGCTTTCTATGTATTACAACATGAACCTATATGGAATTACCGCAGGTCACTATTGGTCTGCGTCTGATGCTGCTGCAGATTTGGGGTGGCACGTGACTTTTCTAAGTGGTCTTCGCCTCCGTACCGATAAGTCCAATAGCCTTAGTGTGTGGTGTATAAGGAGATAATTTAGATAACTTTGCAAGGTATTTCAAAAATATTTCTGTCAATTTCATCAAAGTTGTGAATGATTTGTGAAACAGCAGGAATATTTTTGTATAAATCAGTACTTTCAAGTGAAGCTATTGCAATAATCTTACCTATACCGGCAGAATTTGCAGAGTCAATCCCTGATATTGCATCTTCAACTACAATACACTCTTCTGGTTTTAGCTTTCTGCAGCTTTGCATAGTATCTGGAGCCGGTTGCCGAAAGTTAATCAAGCTTTTTTTCGTATCAAACCATTTAGCAACTTAAAACTTCATATAAATCACATTGTGACATATTGCGATTGTATGAGGAATGTTGTTTTGTGTGAGGTAATCCAAAAGTTCTACAGCACCTGGAGCAAGAACTGTGTTTTCAGAATCTTTTCTACACATATCTCTGTATACTGCTTCTTTTTCTTTACCAAGCTTGTCAACAAGTTCAGAATCCGGTTTTTTACCGATTGCATAGGCTATAATATCTTCGTTCGTTCTGCCGAACATATATTTTCTCATTTCGTCATCAGAAAAAGCTGTTCCTCTTAATTTTTTCGAATATTCTCTCCAAGCCTCAAGATGCTTCTCTGAATCGAAAAATAATGTACCGTTAAAATCAAATATTATACCTTTGTACTTCATCTCTTTTACCTCAAAAATCTGTCTATAGTCGGTTTTCCATAATTTTGTTGTAGTATTCTAAATATAATTTTGCATTTTTTTCGTTTTTTAATTTCTTATAAACATATGCAAGATTATAGTGAAAATCAGGTTCTGTATTTTTTAATTCAATAGCAGAGAGAAAGGCATTTTTAGCTTTTCTTAATTAGCCAGTTTTAATGTATGCACACCCTAAATTATAATATGCATAAGGGAAATTAGGTTCAAGTTTTAAAACTTTTTTATACTGTTCTATAGCCATATTGGCTCTGTCTTCGTTTAAATAAGCATTGCCTAAATTGTAATAAGCTTTGTAATAATTTTCATCAGCAAGTACAGCTTTTTGATACATAAAAACAGCTTCATTGCTTTTGCCCTGATCTTGAAGAATATTACCTAAGATAAGCCAATTTTGCGGAGTTCTTTCTTCTTCTGGAATACTCAAAAGCAAATCAAAGGAAGTTTTTATTTCGTTTTCGGCATAATGAATTGTAGCCTGTTTGCTTATATTATCGAATTCAGAAACCGTTTTAGCTGGAGCTGGCGTTTCCTTTTTGAAAGGTAAGCTAACAGCCTGAACATTTGTTCCTTCTGCAAAAACCAAAGCTGTTAATATGATTAAAAATCTTTTCATACCAGTATTATAGAATAAATAAAAAATTTTTACCAAAATTATTTGACTTTATTTTTACATATTCCATAATGTAATTGATGTCTCTTTTACTGATTTAATACCTGCACTTTTTGACTCCTTAGTGCAGGTATTCCTTTTCTATATTGCAAAAAATGAAAAATAGTTTATAATGATAAAATCAACTAATAAAAAATAATAATTTTTCGACAACGCTTTCGCCACAGGCTCCCGCTATAATCTCAAAATTATTATATTTTATTAGGCTAAATTAAAAGGAGCAAAAGGTATGAAAAAATCATTAATAGTATACATCGTCACATTTATGCAAAACCCAAATGACAAGAATCATAGCGTTAATGCGGTACCGACACAATGTAGCGGGTCCAGCAGCTATGCTGGGGGGGGGGCGAAAATTTAAAGCTTCTTAGTCGTTCTGATGGGCTCGTATCCGCATTTACTTTATCCGAAGTTTTAATTACTCTCGGCATAATCGGTATTGTTGCTGCTTTGAGTTTGCCTGTATTAATTCAAAAAATTGAAGACAGACAAAATATAGCTGCGTGGAAAAAGAAATATGCAGAAATAGCTTCTATTTACAGTATGGTAAAAGAAGAAATGGGCTCTGTTATATGTGTTGATGAAAAAAATGGTAATTATTCCGTACCAAAGAAATGTCAGAAAGTTTATGATTATGAGTATGGAGTTTATACGACTCTTTCTCCAGAATTTGTAAACAAATTTGTATCGCATTTGAAGGTTATTGATAGTTGCGGCTTCCCTCAATATGGTGAGTCTAAATATTGCAGTTCATATTATAAAAAATGGGTAGCTTTATGTGGCGGTGCAGCTTCGTATTCTTTTTATGGCAGCCTTAAAAAATCTGCCGGAAATGCACCAAATACTCCTACTGCATGTACAGGTGCAGTTGGTCCGGGTTGGGATTACGATAAAAAGGCTGTTTTACTAGCAGACGGCTCTGTAATTTATTTGGGCGGATATGCAACCGGCTGGATTGCAGTAGATGTAAACAGTTTTAAAAAGGGACCTAATGTTTTGGGGCGTGACTTTTTTGCAGCTACTGTTAATGATGATTGGATTAAGCCATTAGGTGCCGATGAAACATTTAATAAATCGAACAACGGCGAGCAGTGTGAATGTTCTAAAGATTACGGGCTAGAATCTGCACAAGGCTTTTTAGGTTCTGGTAATTTATTGAATGGAAGAATGATTTCAGGAGGCTGCTGCAGTGCAGTGTATTTGTCGAAGTAATCTCATTAAACATTTTTAATTATTAAAACGTCACTTTTTGTATTTTCGACTACACGTTTACTAACCGAGCCCATTAAAAAATCATCTAATTTGGATTTTTCTCGTTCACCTGTCACAATCAAATCGATTTCACGTGCTTTTGCAAAGTCAATAATTTTTTGTGCTGGGTTGCCGTTTAATATTGCGGCTTCTGTAACAGTCAAATCATTGCATTTTAAAATGTTTTGTATTTCTTTAATCGCTTTTGTTGCATATATATTTTGCTGGCGTTGAATTGATAAAAGCCAATTTGTATCCAGTGTGCCTTCTAGGAACAGTAAATCTGGGTCTTCATTAACTATGCAGGTATAAATCTTTTTATCCTGAAGTTTCAGATGTGCAATTGTATTGTTCACAATTGCTAAAGAGTGTGGGCTTCCATCTGTAGTAAAAAGTATACTTTCTTTTCTATTTTCTTCTTTTGAAATATAGACATTTCTTTCTGTACTGTTAATTATTTCTTGAGATACAGAACCAAGCCATTTTTGAATACCTTTTTTGCCGTGTGAACCCAAAAGGACTAAATCATAATATTCATTTTTTAACTGCTCTAATATACTTTCTACAGCCGCACCGCAATGTTTTATTTTTTTACCAAAGATAAGATTATGTTTTTCTATTTCGTTCTGTGCATAATCAAGAATTGAGTCTGCAACGTTAGCACAAGAATTAGCAAATCCATCTTCTTCAACGCTAACTTCATCAGGAAGAAAACTCCAATCAATTACGCATATAACATCAACGACTGCTTCTTTATCCCAGCCTGAAAAATTTCTAAGTGCGTTAAAACTTATTTTTGAACCGTCAGTGCAAAATAAAACTTTCATAATTTCTCCTTTTTTTATTTTTATAAAGAATAAAATATGTTAAGAGAAATTACATTGTCTGGTATTCTATATTTTTTTTTGCTATTATGTTTTTGTGGGAATGTTTTTTTATAAATAGGATTAAATGTTATAGTCATGCCGTCAAAACAAAATGTACAACAAAAGGTGAATTTAAGGGAATATAAGGATTTGATTGAAACTATCGCTAAGGTAGAATATCAAAAGTTCTCAAGTTCTCACCTTATTGATTTACCTGAATTGATTAATATAGGCAACCATACTTTATATATTCTGTTTAAAAACAATTCTCCTGAAAATTTTAATAATACATATTTGTCAACTGCTATAAAGTGGGCTATCAGAAATGAAGTCAGAAGACGTTATAAGTGGTATACTTTAAAAAATAAAAAACAACAGGTTTCTGAAGACGAAAACGGCGAACTTCGTGTAGAAGTTTATAAAACTATTTTATCTATTGATGAAATGCAGGATGCAGAAGTTCCTACTCAAATTAAGGCTGACGATAAAACTCCTGAAGAGTGTATTGAGTTATCAGAGCTTAAGGCTGAAATAATAGAATCAATGAAAAAACTTCCTCCTAGAGAAAGAGAATTAATTGAATACAAGTTTTTTAAAGAAAAAAAATTACGCGAAATATCCGAAGAATTTAACATTTCCCAATCGCGTATTTCAAGAATAATTCAGTCGGGTTTGGACAAAATTAAAAGAGATTTGAAAAAACAGGGGATAATTTAGGGTTAATATGAAGACAATTTTTGAAAAAAGCAACGGAGTTGCAGGGATAAATATATCTGATGAAAAAGAAGATTTAGGATTTTTAAATGATAAGTTTTTGAGAAAAACTGCCGTAAATCTTCCTCAAATGAGCGAATTAGAAGTTTTAAGACATTATAAAGAACTTTCAGATAGAAATTTCTGTATTGAAAAAGGTTTTTATCCTCTTGGCTCCTGCACTATGAAATATAACCCTAAAGTGAATGAGATGCTTGCAAGTCTTGAAGGATTTGCAAACTTACATCCTCTTGCTTCTGATGAAGATAGTCAGGGTGCTTTAGAGTTGATGTATA
Organism: Candidatus Gastranaerophilaceae bacterium; assembly: GCA_046955055.1. GTDB lineage: Bacteria > Cyanobacteriota > Vampirovibrionia > Gastranaerophilales > Gastranaerophilaceae > JBKUMA01. Next base: position 13,669 of record JBKUMA010000002.1, on the reverse strand, counting down.
AGTTGCAAGAAGCTCTAAAAGAAGTTACCGGAATGGATGCAGTTAGTTTGCAGCCGTCAGCAGGTGCTCATGGCGAACTTACAGGCATGATGGTAATTAAAAAATATTTTGAGGTTAATGGCGAAAACAGAACTAAAGTTATTATTCCAGATTCTGCCCATGGTACTAACCCTGCAAGTGCCCACGCTTGCGGATTTGATATCGTTCCTGTTAAATCAAATGAAAGAGGACAGGTTGATATTGAAGCATTAAAAACATTATTGGATAAAGATGTTGCGGCTATTATGATGACTAATCCTAATACATTGGGGCTTTATGAAGAAAACGTTCTTGAAATATCAAAATTAATGCACGATAATGGTTCACTTTTGTATTACGACGGTGCAAATTTTAATGCAATTATGGGATACACAAATCCAAAATTAATGGGGTTTGATGTTGTGCATTTAAATCTTCATAAAACATTTGCTACGCCTCATGGGGGCGGAGGCCCTGGAGCAGGACCTATTGGGGTAGTTGAAAGCCTCAAAGAATGCTTGCCTTCTCCTGTAATTGATTTTGATGGTGAAAAGTATTTCAGAAAGTATAATTTAAAACATTCCATTGGTAGTGTAAAAGGCTTTTACGGCAATTTTGGAGTCCTTGTAAAAACATATGCATATATTTTGATGATGGGCAAAAATTTGAAACGTGCAAGTGAAGATGCTGTTTTAAATGCTAATTATTTAAAAGAAAAGTTAAAAGGTGAATACTTACTGCCTTATGATGAACCTTGTATGCATGAATTTGTATTATCAGGTGATAAACAAAAAGAATTTGGTGTATCTACATTGAATATTGCTAAAAGTCTTATGGATGAAAATACTCATCCGCCTACAGTTTATTTCCCTCTGATTGTTCATGAAGCTATTATGATTGAACCAACAGAATCTGAAAATAAAGAAAGACTTGATGAATTTGTTAATGTTATGCTGAAAATTGCTAAAGAAGCAAAAACTAATCCGGAAAAGCTTATTTCAGCACCTCACACTACACCGGTTAAACGTGTTGATGAAACCACTGCGGCACGCCATCCGGATTTAAAATTTGTACAATAAAAATTAAAGAGAACCCTAAAATGAAAAAAGAAAAGAAAAATATAAAAGTAGCATTCCCCCACATGGGAACCATATATGTAGCTTGGGCTGCGGCTCTTAAAAAAGTAGGTGTGGAACCTTTTATCCCGCCTTATACCAGTAAAAAGACACTATCTTTGGGAACAAAATATTCTCCTGAAGCAATATGTCTGCCTTATAAATTAATTCTTGGTAATTTTATAGAAGCAATTGAAGGCGGTACTGATTATGTTGCAATGATTTCCTCTCCTGGCTGTTGTAGATTAGGAGAATACGGTAACTGTATTCATACAGCATTGACAGATTTAGGTTATGACGCTAAGTATATTGAGTTGACGTTATACGATGGCATTAAAGGGATGTATAACTTCTTGAAAGAAGTTAGTGGAAAAAATGCTCCGATTTTATTTATCAGATGTATTATTTTTGCTATTAAAAAAGTATTTGTGCTTGATGAACTTGTTACAAGACTTTCATATTACCGAGCAAGAGAAGTTCATTCAGGAGAAGCTGAAAAGCACTATTTGAAAGCTTTGGAATTAATAAAAAATGCTGAGAATGGAAAACAGTTAAAGAAAGCTAAAAAGCAGGCTTTTGCGGAAATAGCTAAAACTGAAATTGATAAAAACAGAGAAGTTCTTCACGTTGATTTAACAGGTGAAATTTATCTTGTTTGTGATACTTTTTCTAATCAGGATATTGAAAAAGAGCTTGGTAAAATGGGTGTTCAAACAAGACGCAGCTTAACAATAAGCAGTTTCTTAAAGGATGCGATTATTCCAAAAATTTTCAGAAAAGGTGAAACACACTTGCAGCGTGCTGTTAGAATGGCAAAACCATATTTGATGAGAGATATCGGTGGTGATTCTTTAGAATGCGTATCTGATGTTGCGTATGCAGATGAAAGAGGTATTGACGGTATTATACATATCAGTCCCTTTACTTGTATGCCTGAAATTATGTCACAAAATATATTCCCTGCTATGAGAGAAAATTGTGATATTCCTATTTTGCCATTAATTATGGATGAACAAACAGGTAAGGCAGGTTACTTAACCAGACTTGAAGCTTTTGTTGATTTGATGAGAAGAAGAAAACGTAAACTTGCTCTTGAGGCAAAAACTTCTAAAACAAAATCAGAAGAAACTGTTAAGCAGTAAGGGCATTAAAAAATTTCATAAATCGAGGTAATAATATAATATGATAATAGATTTACTAAAAAAATCTGTAAAAATTACAAACGATAATATAATTTTAGCTATTCCACTTATATTATTTATGTGGATAATTAATTTTTATTCATTGTTTTCTAAATACACTGTGGATACTATTCCGGAAATGATTTTGGCTACTGTTACCGTATTATTTATGGTTGGTGCTTTTCTTGCCGGTTGGTTCTATATGATAAAGAAGGCTGTTGAGCTTTCTAAAAAAGTTTTTGTTCTTGATTCGGACAGAGCTAAAGAAACGTTAAATTTGATTAAACTTATTCCAACTGGTATCGGAAAATATTTTTTGTCATTTGTCGGAATGTATTCAATATTGTTTTTAATACAGGTATTAGTAAGTTTAATTGTATTTTCAATAGGAATTCATTCAATCGGTACACTGGATCCTGCTACGGTACAGCAAATTCAAACTTTTGCTCTTGACCAAACAAAGTCTTCTGAGTTGGCAATGGTTCAGTTTATAGATTCATTAACACCTCAGCAAATAGCGTTTTTGGGTAAATGGAGTTTGTTGTTTATGGCTGTTTCAACCACTGCTTTCTTTATAATTATGCTGTGGCTGCCGGAAATTATGTATAAATCACCTAATCCTTTTGTTGCATTGTGGCGTGCTATAAAAAAATTATTTAAAACATTTTTTAAATCTCTCACTGTTTTTGCAAGTATGTGGATAATAGGTTTTATATTGTTATTTATAAATACATTTGCCTTTTTAAACCCGTTTACATATTTAATTATGAGTATAATTCTTTTTTATTACACAGTTTATGTTATGGTTCTTTTATTTGTATATTATGACGAAACGTTTAATAATAATTTATCAGTAGAAGAAAATTTAACGGAACCAACTGTAAGTGATGAAGAAAAGTAATCTTAAAAAGAAAGTTATAGCTGTTGTAGGGCCTACTGCAAGCGGTAAAACTGCTTTTGCTGTGGATCTTGCAAACAAAATAAATGGTGAGATTATTTCTGCTGATTCACGACTTGTGTATAGAGGGTTTGATATAGGGACTGCAAAGCCAACAAAGGCTGAGATGCAGGAAATTCCGCATTATATGATTGATATTGTTGAGCCGGAATGTGATTATACTGCTGCATTATATGCAAGAGAGGCTTCAAAAATTATTGATAGTATTATATCAAGAGGTAAAACTCCTATTGTTGCAGGTGGAACTGGTTTGTATTTTCGTTTGCTTTTAGAAAATTATGTTATGCCAGAAGTTGAGCCGAATTATGATTTGAGAAAAGAGCTGGAAAAATATTCGTCAGAGGATTTGCATAATATGCTTTCTGGGTTGGATGCTGAATCAGCAGCAAAAATATATTCCACTGACAAGAAGAAGTTAATAAGAGCACTTGAAATTGTAAAGACTTTAGGAAAGCCTATAAGTGAGGTTAGGGGCGTAAGCGATGAATCTGATTATGAAGTGGAATGGATTGGGTTAAATTTTCCTAGAGAAGAACTTTATGACCGAATAAACAGACGTGTTGATGTAATGATTGATATGGGACTTGTAGAAGAAACGAAAAATCTTTTGAAAAAACATGGCAATATCAGCAATATTATTAATACAATAGGTTACAGAGAAATTACAAAATATCTTAATGCCAAGATGTCGTTAGAGGAAGCTAAAAATCTTCTTAAACAAAATACAAGAAACTATGCTAAACGTCAGTTAACCTGGTTTAGAAAAAATTCTGCTATAAAGTGGAATGTTTATCCTGAAAAACTTAAAAAGTGATTTGTAACATTAAGTTAATATTTTTAAAATTTTTTTGAAGTTTTTTGCCATATTATCCGTATAAAAATGCAGGTAGTAGTGTATTTTTAATGGAATAATGTCAGATTTATCAATCAATGAAAAAATAGCAGAATATAAGAAAGAACACCCTGAGGTAAAAAATTTATCCAGGGAAAAGATTATTTCTATTATGAAGCTTGAAAAAACTGAGTCCGAAAAAGTATATCACACAGGTGAAAAAACAGATGCGGGTAGTTCATTTAATGCTGTGAATTCTGCATTTGGGACAGGGTTTGGAATGTCTGATGATTTGATTCCAAGGTGGCAGACGAAAAATATCGAACCTAAATATTCAAAAGAAGAAGCAGTTGCAATGCAATTTTTAAAGCAAATGGTATCATCTGCTGACGCAAATATGGATTATCAGGATAAACATGAAGGTTACATTTCAAAATGGGTTGTAAATCTTGTTAAAGAAGCCAGTAATACAGTTTATGCAAAATCAAATGTAAAAAAAGCTATTTCTGATACAAAATCAGATATTATAGTTCTTGAAAATGCCGCTAGTGGTCAGATAGATAAGGATTTTACAGGTAATAAGTTAACATTTAAAGAAGCTTTTAGAACCCAAAGAGGTGTTGAATTTGATGAAAAGAAAATTCTGAATTGTGAAGAAAAATCTAAAGAAATGGCAAATGTTCAACTTGCCAAAGATATTACAGATAAATTAAAAAATACTCTTGATAGAGCGACTGTCAATAATGCTTCAAATACAGGTATGGTTGATGCTAATGAAGCCATAAAAGATACTTTTATGTTTTTAGGTGTTAAGAAACAGTCTGATATAAATAATATTTTGAAAAATATTGAAACGAAACACAAAGATGATGATGTTATAAAAAAATACGGCGGAGATTTTAGTATATCAAAAAATAAAGCAGGCAAGTATATGATATATAGAACTGCTAAAGACGGTTATCCTGCTGAGGCTACAATGGAAGAACTTCAAATTATTGCTAAGGAAATGAAGTTTATGATAAATCAGGCTTATGCTTCATCTATTAATGCAGAAATTCCGGAAAATGTTACTCCAGAACAATTAGAAAAAATAACTGATAAAAAATATGCATCTCATAAAGCAGAGTATCAAAAAAGTTTCAAAGAGGCTTATGGAAAAAAAGATTTGGAAGCTTTATCAGAAAAGTATATGCAATCACAACAGCAGGGTACTGCTTACATTGAAACGGGGATAAATATTGTTTCAATGGCAACAATGTTTATGGGCAGCGGGATACTTCTAAAAGGTATGAACTATGGCTCAAAAGCACTTAAAGCAACAAACTTTGCTTCTAAGGCTGAGAAGGTCGTCGGGTTAACGGCAAAAGCTACAGCGAAAGCTGAAAAATTGTCAGGCGTGCTAATGGCAAACCAGATTGCACAGCCTGTAAAATTAATTGAAAACCTTACTTCTGAAGAAGCAGATTGGAAGTCTTACGGTTTATCTGCTGCAGAAGGTACAATGTGGATGGCACTTGGGGCGGCATCAGGAACTCTTGGTGACAAAGCAAGAATGGTTCTAAAACAAAAAGGTTTGAGCGGTCTGGTTAAAAATAGCGGCAAATCACTTGATGAATTAATGTCACTATATAAAAGCGGTCATCAGTTACCGGAAGGGCTTGCAAAGGCATTCAATGCCATAGATAAATGTGCAACAATAACAGGAAGCTCTTTAGAGTTGTCTGCAGATTTATTGTTAACATATGCCGGCAATAAAGCATTGCATGGTGAAGATCTTTCTATGAATGATGTACTTATGTCAGTAAACGGCGTTGCTATTGGTGCATTTATGCAGAAAAAGATATCTAACTTGAAAAATGAAGACAAAGTGAAAATCATAAAACAGGATTTATTGCAAAAAAATCCTAATTTATCAAAAGCAGAATTGGAAAGAAGAACAAATGCTGTAATTAACTTAACAGATTTAATAGTCTCTAAAGCTCACACTGTAAACGATGTGAAAAATGTTGATAAAACTTTGCCAGGCCTTACTATACAAGAAAATGATATAATACTTGATGCAAAAGTTGAAAACCCTGCAGATATTGTTTCAAATGCTATTGTTAAAAAAGCTATAAAAGACGGTGAATTCGACGATAGAGGTATACGTTTGAATACTCCTGAATCACTTGATAATGAACTTAAATTTTATGAAGAAAATCCAAATATACATAAAGAAAATATGGAAACTGTTTCTTTAATTATTAACGGGAAATTGAATGAACATTTAAAAGAACGTTATAATGAATTAAAAAATGTGTTTAAAGAAATAGCCTTAAATAGAACAGAAGAAATAGAAATATTATTAAAAGAGTCAGATGGTAATAATCAAAAATTTGCTGACGGAGTAATTGAAATATTTGCAAAAGATTTTGGAATGGATGGTTATCAGCCTGAAATTGAATTTAAATCTTCAAAAGATTTAGATTCTGCTTCTGGTGGTGCAAATTGGCTTAATGGTAAAATTGAAATTAATGAAGAAATAACTGATTCTAAAGAATTAGTTGAAATAATAGCTCATGAATTTACCCATATGCTTCAGTATAGGGATATTCTTGCACAATATGGCAGGGATGGAATTAGAGAAATTATAATGAATGATAAAACAATTTCTACTAAAAAGAAAGAAAGTACAATCAACGCAGTTTTAAAAAGTTCTTATACTCAAAAACTTTTAGACAGCTTCGATTTTCAAAGATCTGAAAAAGGTTCTGTTAATGATTACATAGTACGTATTTATAAAGATGAATTTACTAATACTTTAAGACCTGAGGACGGGATAACTGAATACACAAATCAGGTGACTGAACGTGAAGCATACCACCTTGGAAGCAATAATTTAGGAATTAGACCTAATAAACCTAAAAATAACAAGGAAGCTTTGCGTGCTTTTTTAAAAAAGAACTTTGGATCAGAACTAAAAGAACATTCAGACATATCATCGAAAGAAATTTCTATGGACAAATATAATGATGGTGCTATTGATGAATATGGACAACTTCATCGAAAAGAAATTCCTGCCGGTATTTCAGCAGCATTAAATGAAATAAATCTTTCGGCTAAAATGGAGTTCACTGTCAAGAATAGGGACAATACTTTGAAATTTACTCCTGAGGGTGAAAAAGCGGCAAGGAATGCTGCTTTAGAAATCCATAATGCAGCCGAAAAGAAGGAATCTGAAATTATTGAAATTATGGAGAAATATGGGCTTGGTGTTTCTGAAAAGAATATGACTCACAGACCTAAAAGTTCCCAAAGTATTTATGACAAAATCAAAAATGATATGTTGAATATTAAGTATCCTGCTTCCTTTGAAAAAGCTTTGAAAGGTGTTCGTGATGCTGTTGGAACAAGAACTGAACTTGAAGATTTTGATTATAAAAAACATCCTGATATTGTTGAAATGTTAAAAACTGACCCTGAAAAAGCTTATCTGATGGCAAGTGAAAGACAGTCTGAACCGTATGTTAATAAATTAAAGGAAATAATATTGGCTCAGGCACAGGGCGAAAGTGATATTTCTGCTATTAAGATTTCTAATTACAAAGGCAAAAATGGTATTTCTTATTTTTCAGACAGACAAGTTGCTGAACTCAGAGATTTAGCAGCTGAATATGGAATTGATTTGGATGTGAAAGATAAAACATCTAAAATAAGACCTTCCGGCTATACGGCATTGCAGATGAACTTTGTGACAAAAGACGGATTTACTTTTGAATGGCAGTTACGCGGTTCTGGTGTGAATAAATTCGCTGAATGTGAACACGTTCCGTATGATATAAGAGAAAACAAAGATGTTACGGGTGGAAATCCTAAGTTGAAAAAATTATATGAACCTTTGGAAGGCATTGTTAAGTCAATGACTGACGATGAAATGAAAGAATACAATATGTATTTGACTGAGCATTATGAATATCTGCGAAAGAAAGAGCTTGGTTTTGATGTTGAACCGACTGTGCTTAATGAAAAATTTGATTCAAGATTGAGTGCAGATAATCTTGAAATCCTTCATGATATTGCTGTTAAGGTCAAAAGCGGAGAAGACTGCACAGAATTAATTAAAGATTTTGAAGAACATTTAAGGGATGTTCCGTCTTGGGCTGAGCGTAAAACTCCGCAAATAGGAGAATTTATTCCATATGTTAGAAAAAATGATAAGCAGCGTTTTGAGGATATGAAAAGCAAATTACTTGCTCTGTATCCAGAGGAAGACTTATTGAATAATCCACTAACTGCTAAAACTTATGAAAATATATTTAGTAACTTACAAAAACATATTGATCCTGATAATTATGATACTCTGTTAAAAAGAGCAGCAATATTAAAAGATAAGGGAGATGTATTGTCATCTTTTGGTTTGTTAAAAGAATTGTCGACAATGCCCGAAGCTAAGTTTAATGCTGTTGTAAAATTCTTGGATGGTAAAGAAAGCCTTGATAGTCATATGTTGTACAATATTGTAAAAGTATCTTCAGAGTTTTCTCCTATTGATAAGAATCTACCGCTATTAATGAAAAACGGCATTGATGAAGTTACAGTGAAAAATTTAAAGAATTTGCGGGACAGGCTTGAAGAACGTTTGTTTGATTTAGCATATGTACCTGAAATTCAAGATGACATAATTGCATTTAGTGATATTGTATTTAAATTAGAAGATAAAATTCAAGATCCAATTGTTGAAAAACGTGTAAATGATTTAATAGACTACGCATGCAAAGCAGATTATTTGGCACCTTATTTTAAGGAAACTAATGTTTTGCTGGACATTGTTAACACATCAAAAGGTAAGTATAACAGCATTAATGGTGAATTGTACGAAGCGTATAAAAAATACGTTAATGTTGAAGCTGAAAAAGTTCAAAATAATAAGAACAATAAAAATCTTTCCAAAGATGAAGCATTAGTACTGGCTAAAGAAAATCTTATGGAAGCTGTTGAAAAAGGTACTCAATTAGGTCTTAATTTTCAACAGGATTTGAAATATGAGGCACTGAAAAGATATTTTAATGAATGCGGTCCTAAAGCTAACAGAGAATTAGCACAGCATTTATATAAAGAATATTATACCAAAGATCTGCCGAAACTAGTTGCTAAAGAATGTGAAAATATACAAAAAGAGTTTGGTACTGCTGTGTTCTTGACAGATAAAGAAGATTTTAGTGCTGCAAATAAAATCTATCATGAATTTAAAATCTTTTCTGATACAGCACGTAATGCCGGGGATTATGCCATATTTCCTCCTACATTAGACTGTTCAATTTTTGATGTGTCTTTTATAGACACAAATACAGCAGGGTTTATTCGTCATGATGTTGAAAGAATTAAACTTAAAGGTCATGAGAATATAGGTTATGCGTTGAGACATGAATTAATGCATGGAAATGATAAAGAAAAATGTAAAAATTATGGTATATTTGGCACTAAAAAGAAATATGATTTTAGAGAAAATTCATCTATATTGAAAGAAAAGAAATGGTATAGAAATGAGTTTGCAAATGCGGGAATACCTGAATGGCACATTGATTACGCTTATGAAAATCGTTCAGAATTTATTGCTGTAGCAGCAGAGGGTGATTTTACCAAGTATTCACCTGAATTCAAAAAAGTTCTTGTTGATTTAGGTATGCCTGAATGGGCATTTGATATGCCTATGAATACTGCGGAATACAGATTATTAAAAGACATAGGAGAATAATTATTGCCTATTGTTAATGTTTCAAAATAATGTATAATAAAAAAGAGGTATATATGGATAAAATTAATTCAAAATCAAATAATTATAGTACTAAGTTTAAAGGTGTTAATAAAATGGAAGATAAAGCAGTGCAATCATTAGAAAGTTATACAAAAGGTGTTATCAATAAATTATCACAAAGAGTTGAAAAAGAAGTCGCTGACTATTCAAATTACGTGCCGGCATCTATTGAGGAAAGATTTGGGAAAAAATTGCCTAATATAACTTATGCACAAGAATTGATTTTGCGTGTAAGACCTTTGCCCAATGAATTAAAAGATACAACGCCAAACTTTGATTCATTAAGATGGCTAGAAGCTGTGGCAGTCGGTCAGGGCGGTGTAGAGGCAGCTTCTGTGCTTAAACGCGGTACAAAAGATGAAATATTAAAAGTGTTAAACGATAATAGTTTTCAAAAAAGACTGCTGGATAAATTTGAATCTCTCGACATTGACTTGCATAGTAATTAATTTTTTATGATAATATATTCATAAAAGTTATGTTTTGAAGAGGGATGTGATTATGAATATTTTGAAAAAAGCAGGTATTGGTATTGCTGTATTTTTCGCTGTTATATATTTGTTGTTTTTGATTGTTCCGTTTTTCTTAAACGGAATTTTGAATTCTTATAGTGATGAGATTTCAAAAATAGTTGAAGAACAGTCCGGATTTAAATTAAAGTTAGAAAAACTACAAATTTTGACAACTCCTAAGCTGACAGCGGGTTTAAAAGCAGGGCATATAGATTTAATGCTTCCTTCTGACGATAGTGTTCTATCAGTTGACAACGCACAAGGGAAAATTTCTCTACTTCCTTTTTTGTGGAAAAGAATTGAAATAGACACAGTAAGTGCTGAAAATATAAATCTTAATTTGAAGGTTCAAAAAGACGGTAAGTTTTTGTTAGAAAATTATATTCCAGAACCAAAAGAACAAGAAGTTTCTGAACCTATTACATCTCTTCCTATGGGGTTAAAGCTTTCTGATAAGTTGCCTGATATTACCGTGAAAAATTACGGAATTACATTTACTGATATGCCTACTGATAAAAAATACATTATATCCGGTGATAGTATAAAAGTTAGAGATTTTGTATTTAACAAAAAGATTAAGGCAGCTATATCAGGTAAAGCTGTGTTAGATAATAAAGAGCAATTTAGTTATGATATAAAGCTGTTTAATAAAATCATGCCTGCAATGCAATTAAATGATTTGGTGTTTACAGCTGTACAGGATGATATGTCAGAAGCCACTGATACTGTGCAGAAGAGTGATTTTCGTGTAAATCCTATTGATATATTTAAAGCAATATACAATAATCAACTTACTGCTGATTTGGCTGCAAAAGTTAAAACGTCAGGTACGTTGGAAGATATAAATGCTCAAGGGTATTTGACAATTGATAATATGGGGTTGGCAGTTGATGGTAAAAAACTTCCGGATAGTAATTTAGCAATGGAGTTTAATGGCAATAGTATAAAGCTAAATTCTAAATTATATTCTTCAGAAAATGAGTTGACTCAAATAAATGGTGATTTTAAAACAGGTAAAAGACCTCATATTGATTTGACTTGTAAATCAAATGCTAAGTTCCTTAGTTTAATCGATATGATTGACAGTATTGCTAAATCCTTCGGTTATCATGATTTAGATACTTTAAAAGCTTCTGGCGGCATTGATGCTGATTTTAATATTAAGTCTAATCTGAAAAAAATAGAATCTTCAGGGTATCTTAGAATACCAGATGCAAGTTTAAATTACGGTTTATATAATGTTGCTGTTGATAATATTAATGCTGATATCGACTTAAACAACAATGCAGTCAATATTAAAAATGCAGGATTAACTGTAGCCTCTCAACCGTTAAAAATAAACGGTATAATTGATAATAAAGCAAATGCTGATATTCATATTCTTGCAGATAAACTGCAATTAAAAGGTTTGATTGCTGCGGCAGGACAAATGGCTCTTTTAAAAGACAATACATTTAAAAGCGGAACTGTATCTATGGATACCTCTATCAAAGGCAGATTAGATAAAATTCTACCTAAAGTTAATGTAACTTTTGATAACATAAATATATTAAACAAACCTTCTTCTACATCAGTCTTGCTTTCATCAGCAAAAGTGGATATTGAAACTGATGGAAAGAATATGAGCGGTAAAATTAATGCTGAGAACTTTAAGGTTATAAATCCTATGGCTTCTCTTTCTGCTCCTCAATCACAAATTACATTAGGAGATAAAGACATTGTTATAGATAAAGCATATTTGCTGTTTAATAATTCAAGGGTAGATATTACAGGCAAAATTGCTGATTATATGACAAAGAAAATAAACTTTGATATAAAAGCTAACGGTAATATTTTAGGTAATGATATTAAAACTATGTTTCCTGCAGACTTGAGAAAGGATATTAAGGCAGCAGGTTCTATGCCTTTATCTGTTACCATTACTGGTAATGACAAAGCTCAACATATTGATGCGTTGTTAAAAGCAACCCCTTCAGGTTATGTATCTATATTAGATGTTGACCAGTTAAGAGGAAAAACAACACAAATCAGTACTTGTATAAAAATAGCAAATGATTCTTTAAAATTTACAGATACTGCTATAAGTGCAAACGGTGTCAATCTTTTGGGTCTCAATGGTTCGGTTAACAGCTTGTCTAAATCACAAAAATTGAATTTACAAATAAATACACCTTCTCAAATAGCTTTTGCTATTCCTGGATTTAAAAATTCTAAAATAAAGGCTAAAGGTGATATATCTGTTTCAGGTAATGCAGTGAACCCTATATTAAAAGGCAATATTGATATCCCTTCTATTGCTATTCCTGATATGGACGTGTTAATAAACAATATGGCTGTTGCACTTAACGGACCTATTTTAGTCGGTAAAGGTACTGCAGAGAAGTTTAAGTCAGGAGGTATAATAGCAGAAAATTTATCTGCTAATTTTAATTTAAAAGATAATGTCTTTTATTTAAGAGCAATTACTGGTGATGCCTTTTCCGGTAAAGTAAACGGAAGTGTATCTTATAATATTTTGAACGGAAAAATAGGTGTTGATTTTAAAGGTTCAGGCATGGAGGCAGTTAAGGCAATTGAAGGTGCAGCTGGAATTAAAAATGCTATGTCAGGCAAACTTGGTTTCAGTGCGAATGTATCTTTAAGCGGTGCTACCGAAACTGAAATGATGAAGTCTTTAAAAGGAAAAGTGACATTCAACATTGATGATGGCGAATTTGCAAACATAGGCAGATTTGAAAACTTCTTATATGCAGGCAACATTGCTTCATACGCAGCAGTAAAAGCTGTGGTTGCACCATTAACAAATCTTCCTGTTGTAAAAAATACTGCTAAGTTCAAAAACATTTCGGGTACTTTATCCTTTAATAACGGATGGGCACAATTAAATCCTGTTAAGATGTCAGGACCTTCAATGTCTTATTATATTACAGGTAAATATAATCTGTTAAACGGTACAGCAAATTTAGTTATCCTAGGCAGACTGTCTGCCGAAGTTGTAAAAGCTCTTGGACCTCTTGGGGATATGTCAGTTGATAAATTAACTTCTTATATACCTAAATTTGGAGCGTTAACAGGTAATTTGATTAACGCGTTTACAACAAATCCTAAGGGTGAAAATATTGCAGCAATACCTGCATTATCAAGCGGAAATAAAAACTATAAAGATTTTAAAGTTGTATTTAACGGAGGTTTGGAAAGTAAAAGTTCTGTGAAGTCATTCAAGTGGCTTTCTCAATGTGATACTTCTCAAATAGAGGGT
>JBKUMA010000001.1:5673-20265 GCA_046955055.1 Candidatus Gastranaerophilaceae bacterium | reverse complement strand
AGACAGGATTTTTTATTATCCTTATCTTACTCTTATTTCTACTATTTAATTTACTACAATTATAGCATATTCTACGTAGATTTGTCAAATAACTATGAGTTATAGAGTTTCGAGAATGAAATCGTTCATTAAAGTTGCATTTATAACTTGGTTAGGAAGCAATTCACCGTGACCGCCTTTTACAAATCCAAATAATGCAAGAGGAGCGAGAATAATTAGTAAACCACATCCAAGCATAACTTTAGGCCACGTTTTTTCTTCACCTGTGACTTTATATGTAAATTGTACTGGGTGAGTTTTACCTGTAACATCATTTACTGTTCCGTTTATGAAAACAATTGAGCCTGGTATTCCAACAAATCCGTTTTTCTTTACATCTGCAACATTGATCATGGCTTGATCACCGGCCTTAAATACTTTAACTCCATTAACAGTGACATCGGAGTGAATCTGTGCAGGTATGATATCTCCTGATAAAGCAGTTTTGTCAGTAACCTTTTTGCCTTGATATGATATTGGAATAATTCTTCCGGCAGGTACTTGAACAGATTTTGCACAAGCTGGCAGGTAGAGTGTACTAAAAAATGATAATAATAGACATAAAGTAATAATTTTCTTTTTCATAATAATTCCTTTTTCTACAGGTTTATTATAATTTTTTTTGAATATTAAGTCAATGGAAAAACAAAAAATATAGAAACATGGGTAATCGAAAATTTTACATGGTATACTTATTCATATCGGAGGTTATATGTCTGCTACAATGAAAGGTTATGTTTGGCATAAGGATGGAACTGCTTCAATAGAAGAAAGACCTTTGCCGGTTATCCAAAATGATAGGGATGCAATTGTTAAAGTAAAAATGTCATCTATATGTACAAGTGATTTACATATTATTCACGGATTCGTGCCAAAAGCTCTTCCGGAAACAATTTTGGGACATGAGTTTGTTGGAGAAGTGGTTAGCACAGGAAATTCCGTAAGAAATTTTAATCCTGGCGACAGAGTTTCTGTAAATGTTGAAACTTTTTGCGGGGAATGTTTTTTTTGTAAGCGTGGTTACATAAATAATTGTGTTAATGGTGGCTGGGAATTGGGATGTACAATTAACGGATGCCAGACACAATTTGTTAGAGTACCTTATGCTGATACCGGTTTAACCAAATTACCGGATAACGTTTCATATGAAGATGCTTTGTTTGTAGGTGATGTGTTGGCAAGCGGCTACTGGGGTGCTGAATTATGCGAAATTAAAAATGGTGATATTATTGCTGTACTCGGTTCGGGACCTGTTGGATTTTGTGCAATGATGAGTGCAAAAGTGCTTGGTGCATCAAAGGTAATAGCTATTGATACAGACGATTATCGTCTGGAAATCGCTAAGAAACAAAATATTGCTGACGAGTTTTTAAATCCCGATAAAGTCGATATAGAGGATGCTGTTAAAAGATTGGCTGATGGCCGTGGTGCTGACGCTGTTATAGAGGCTGCTGGCGGAAAAGATACTTTTCAAACAGCCTGGAAAATAGCACGTCCTAATGCTATTGTGGCTCTTGTTGCTATGTATGACAAAGCACAAAGTTTGCCTTTGCCGGAAATGTATGGCAAAAATCTTATTTTTAAAACCGGCGGTGTTGATGCAAATCATTGCAAAGAGCTTGTAAAATTAATAAGCGAAGGAAAAATCTCCACAAATTTTATGATTACCCATAAATTTAGTTTCGATGAAATACAAAAAGCATACGATGTTTTTGAAAATAAACATGACAACTGTATTAAAACAGCTGTAATATACTAACAATTTAATGGTGTTTCTAATTCTTTTTGTAAATCGTTTAATGATTTTCCGTCTTTATTTATCCATTTATCAGGCCCGTTAGTTGCATTTCCTCTGATAATACTGGCTGCAGATGAAGGCGAATTAAATATATAATCTTGAGTAAAGGTAAGATTTTTAATTATTCCTTCCTTTATTAGTTTTTCTCTAGTTATATTTCTTCTATCTTTAGAAAAACTTGTTGTTACTCCTTTTGAAACTGTTGAACCTTTTAAGACAACAAAACCTTCATTTGTTATTGTAGCAATTGCATCTGCCTTTGTTGTTTTTAAATATAACAGTTCGCGAGTCTCAACTTTTTTATTAATAACAGGTTCTAAGATTTTGTAACCTAAAGCGTTAATTAGAATTTTTGTATTATAAATAAATTCTTCTAATGGTGAAATTTCAGATTCTTTCAAAGTGGTATTTTTAAATGTATTTTTTGTAAGGACTTTAACTCTTCCTGCAGACATTGCTATTTCTACAAGTCTATTTTCAAGATACCTTATTGATGCTTTATTTAGGTCATTACCTATAAATATTATTGTTTCGACCCAATAATAAGATTCTTTTCCAGAATTGTAATCTTGAATATGGTTTGTTAGTCTTTGTTTAATATTTTCTGCTTCTCCAATATAAACGCTTGCCGAACCGTCATCTTCTTTGCAAATTAGAAAGTATACGCCTGTTTTTTGAAGATCTTCTCTGATGCAGGATTGAATTTCGCTTCTTGGAATTTTTATTGCTTTGCCGTTCCAATTTGACATCTCTGCAGTAATAATGCTATCAGGATTGCCGTTGACAAGAAATAATTCAATTCGTTTCCCAAAGTTAAATATATTATTCATTAAATACCTCTTTGTAATAATTTTATCATATTTTTATTCAAATGTGAAATATAAATATAAATGTCCTATTTTTTATATGAATGGTTAATTTATTTTATTGCAGTTTGTTTAATATTGTTTATATGAAAAAATTATTAGCTTTATTTTGTATGGTTCTGATTGGGATAGCTGCTTATGCAGACACTTGCGGCTGTGACGAACAGATTATGTGTTATGAGCATATGTTTTGTGAAAAAGGTGCTCTGTCCAATCAAGTTGCTATTACAAATTTGAGAAATATTATTTGTAAAGGCAATGTTTTTAGGGTTCAATACGATTGCAAACTATGGTCTGAGTGTGCTAAGGCAGGTGAACGTGTTAATTTTACAGTACCTCAAGCTATTTATACTCAGGAAGGAACACTGCTTATTCCGGCATGTTCAAAAGTTGTTGCTACAATTATAAGAATTGAAAAACAGAGAATGCCAAATAAAAATGCAAGAGTTTATTTGAACTTTGAATGTTTGATTCTTCCTGACGGAACAGCTATAGCGATGTCGGCAAAACCTTTAACAAAAGATAGTTCATTAAAAGAAGACGGCTGGCATACAGCTGGTAAACTAACGGCATATACTCTTGGACTTGGTATTGTTGGTGCCGGTGCAGGTACAGGATTTGCGTTTATTCCAAATCCTGCTAAACTAGGCGTTGGTTACGCAATAGGTATACCTGTTGGTACAACAGTGGGCTTGATAACAGGACTTATTACACCCGGGTTGAAATACCACGCAAAAGCTGGTGAAGAAATTTCAATTATACTTTGTGAAGACTTAGGTGTAACTAAACAGACTTGTCAGTA
Organism: Candidatus Gastranaerophilaceae bacterium; assembly: GCA_046955055.1. GTDB lineage: Bacteria > Cyanobacteriota > Vampirovibrionia > Gastranaerophilales > Gastranaerophilaceae > JBKUMA01. Next base: position 16,760 of record JBKUMA010000001.1, on the reverse strand, counting down.
GTTTTTGCCAGCTAGTTTTTAGTTATATTGTTAGCAACATCTGATAAAACATTATTTTTTGTAATGTTATTATTCAGTTCTGCAGAACGAATAAAACTTTCTATATTATAAATCTGTCCTTTACTATCAATGAATGTGCTACAACCTCTGGAACGAAGTTCATATAGTTGTTTTAAACTAGGAGTTTTACCTATTGAGGTTGTATCAGCAGAAGTTAATACCGCTCTAGTTTTAGAAGCAGCATTATTAGGAACTGTATTATTTTTGGTTATATTGTTATGTAATCTAGCATTTTCTAAAAGACTTTTTACTTTTTGTAGTTTACCGTCTGCACCTACAATATTTTTAACACCTTGCTTTTCAAGGTTTAACAATGCATCAAGCGAAAAACCTCCAAATAATTTACTACCAGCTTTACCGCCAATAACTTGATTTAATCCAACTGCACACATGAGATTTTCCCTTTCTATAATTGAGTGTAACACTAACTACATATAGTAAAACAATGTGAATTTTGGAATTGACTGCATGTTAAGCAATTGTTACAAGATATCTCTATTAGTTAGTGGATATAATTCAACTTAGATTATTGTTATTGGACTATTTATTCACTATTCTTGATGCTGGTTAAAGTTTATACAAAGAACTTTTAGTATAACTATATTTTTATTAAGAAAAACTTACTGTCTTTTAATGCAACAACTTTATGTTCTTTATCTTTTTTGAACATAAGCATTTCACCTTTATCAATAGTAAATTTTTCAGCGTCAAAATGCATTTCTATTTCACCGTCAAAAACATAAACTGCTGCGTCATTTAAAGAAGTATGGGTATCAATTATTTCATCCTTTTTTAAAGCAATCGCGTTTAAACTTCCGTTTTCGGTCTGCATAAGTGTATTTCTTTCAAATTTGTTGTTATCAAGATGTACGGTTTCACTGTCTTTTAATACATTATAAAACATTTTTAACTCCTTTATTATGTGTACAAATGTATTTTTAACATTGAGAAGGATTAAATTCATTCGCCATATGAGTAAATTTTTTAAAATTACATTAGAGCTGCTCTAAGGTTTTTGATTTTTATGTTAAAATATTTTTGGAGGGTTAAGAATGTATACAATTAAAGAAGTAGCAGATAGAATGGATGTTTCTGAACATACACTTAGATTTTGGGCAAAAAGCGGTTTTTTCCCGTTTGTGAAAAGAAATGAAAATAATATACGTTTGTTCTCGGAAAATGATTTAAACTGGGTAAAAGTAGTAAAATGTCTTCGTGCTGTAGGAACTGAAAATAAAGCTATAAAACGTTATATAGATTTATGTATTATAGGTGATTCAACTATTCCGGAGCGTTACGGGATTATTAAGGCTACAAAATTAAAGGCTCTTCAGCAATTAGAAGAACTCAATAAACAATTGGATTTATTAAATTACAAAGAAAAAGTTTATGAAAACCTCATAAAGCATAACCTTAAAGATACATGTAATCCAATGAATTTAAATGTGTCCGAAGATGTAGCTGTTTAAAAATTTACCTCTTGACTGATAGCTGCTCTAAAGTTTTATAATAATTTAGTTAACTAAATTATGAAAGGTTATTATGAAAAATATTTTATCAGTTATTATTTTAAGTTTGCTGCTGGGAGTAATAGGAGGTAATCCGGTTATGTCAAAAAATTTAAAACAGCCTTTTGAACAAGGTGAAATTAATCCTTACAATAAGTTTTTCACAGGTACAACTTATTTAAATATGTTGTGTACAAATGACGATATTTGGAATTCGTCTATTGGGAATGTAACTTTTGAAGCCGGTGCAAGAACAAATTGGCATGTCCATTCAGGTGGACAAATTTTGTTAGTAACTGCAGGAGAAGGACGTTATCAAGAGGACGGAAAACAAATCAGGATTTTAAAAAAAGGGGATGTTGTGAAAATTCCGCCTAATGTGAAACACTGGCATGGAGCTGCTCCTGATAATATGTTTGCACATATTTCAATAGAAACTAATATACCTGATAATAAAACTGAATGGCTTGAGCCTGTAACTGACGAACAGTATAGATAAAATTCTCTTTTATTATGTCTTAAAAGGCAATAGAAAAATTAGGATTTAATATTTATTATGTTTAAGTAATAAATAAGGAGAATTATAATGTCTATGTTTTGTTTTCAATGTGAGCAAACTGCTCAAGGCAAAGGCTGCACAATTCAGGGAGTATGCGGCAAAAAAGCCGATACATCTAATTTGCAGGATGAATTAACAAGCAGTTTGATTGAACTTGCAAATTGCGGTGAACAAAATGATACAAATACTGATTTGATTATAGATGGTCTTTTCATAACAATTACAAACGTTAATTTTGATGATAAATCCATAAAAGATTTTATTAATAAAGTAAAAAGTCAAAAAAAATGTAATGATAATTTTGATATTAAACAAGTTTGGGATTGCGATGAAGATATAAGAAGTCTGAAATCTCTAATTTTGTTCGGCCTTAAAGGTATGGCTGCGTATGCCCATCACGCAAGAGTTTTAGGTTATACCGATAACGAAGTTGATAACTTTTTGTATGAAGCTTTGAGAGCAGTTGCCAATATGAATACTGTTGATGAACTTTTGCCAATGGTTTTAAAAACAGGAGAGATAAACTTAAAATGCATGGAACTTTTGGATAGAGCAAATACCAGGACTTTTGGAAATCCTGTTCCTACCAAAGTTACTACTAACATTGAGGCAGGACCTTTTATTGTAGTAACTGGACATGATTTGCATGATTTGGGGCTTTTGCTAGAACAAACTAAGGATAAAGGTATAAATATTTATACGCACGGTGAAATGCTGCCATGTCATGCTTATCCGGAACTTAAAAAATACCCTCATTTAAAAGGCAATTTCGGTACAGCCTGGCAAAATCAACAAAAAGAATTTGATAATCTTCCTGCCCCAATATTGTTTACAACAAATTGTATTATGCCTGTTAAAGACAGTTATAAGGATAGAGTGTTTACCACTTATATTGTAGAATATCCTGAATGTACGCATATAGGTTCGGAAAAAGATTTCACGCCTGTAATAGAAAAAGCACTTGAGTTAGGCGGTTATAAAGAAGAACAAAAGATGACAGGTATTAATGGCGGTGATGTTTTGACAGTCGGTTTCGGACATAATACTGTACTGTCAGTTGCCGATAAAGTTATTAATGCAGTTAAATCAGGTGATTTGAAACATATTTTTCTTGTAGGCGGCTGTGACGGTGCAAAGCCGGGAAGAAATTATTATACTGAATTTGTAAAACAAACTCCTTCTGACACTCTTGTTTTGACGCTGGCATGCGGAAAATTTAGATTTAATGATATGGATTTAGGTGATATAGACGGAATTCCAAGGTTGTTAGATATGGGACAATGTAACGATGCATACAGTGCAATTAAAGTTGCTGTTGAACTGTCAAAAGCTTTCAATTGTTCAGTGAATGAATTACCATTATCAATGGTGCTTTCATGGTATGAACAAAAAGCTGTTTGTATATTGCTTACACTTCTATATTTGGGAATTGAAAATATTCGATTGGGACCGACATTACCGGCTTTTGTATCACCAAATGTATTAAATATTCTTGTAGATAAGTTTAAAATTAAACCTATAACAACACCTGAAGAAGATTTAAAAGCAATTTTGGGTGATAGGTAAGGATGTAAATTTAACTTAATATATAAAAAGAGGCTTTTATGCCTCTTTTTTTTATTATATAGTGAATGTTGTTAAAATATTAAATTTAGACAAGGGAGAAGAATGAAAAGACAGGTAACTGGTGTAGTTAACGGTGCAATTGCCGCAGCAAGTTACGGTACAAACCCGTTATTCGCCTTACCTCTATACTCTGCAGGTATCGGTGTAAATTCTGTTCTTTTTTACAGATACTTTATTGCAGTTGTAATTTATTTTGTCTGGCTAAAGTTGTTTAAAAGAAGTTCTCTGAAAATTTCGAAAAAAGAATTTTTACCTCTGTTATTTTTGGGAATTATTTTTTCATTGTCATCATTGTCACTTTTTGAGGCATTCAAATATATTGATGCAGGAATTGCTTGCACTATTTTGTTTATATACCCGATAATTGTTGCCATAATTATGGCTGTTTTTTTTAAGGAAAAAGTAACTAAAACTGTTGTGTTTTCTATATTGTTAACTTTTACCGGGATAATGCTGCTTTATAAAGGAGATTCGGGTGCTAATCTTAATATTCAAGGCCTGGTAGTTGTGCTTTTGTCTGCACTGTTTTATGCACTTTATATTGTTGGTGTAAAAAATATTCCGTCTGTTAAGCATATTAAAACCGATAAACTGAGTTTTTATGTTATGCTTTTCGGTCTTTTAGTATACATTTATAATTTAAAATTCTGTACACAGCTTCAAATCCTTAACACACCGTTTTTGTGGTTGTGTACAATAGCACTTTCGATATTTCCTACAATTATTTCTCTTGAAACTATAACAATTTCCATAAAGTTGATAGGTTCAACTACAACTGCAATACTTGGGGCTATAGAACCTCTTACGGCAATATTTTTTGGGGTGCTTTTGTTTAATGAACAACTTACGCCAAGAATAGTATTAGGAATATTCTTGATACTTACAGGTGTTATACTAATTATTCTAAGAAAAATTATAAAAAAATAAGAAATCTCTAAGGATTGGTATTAAGTTTTTTGATTTTTTCTAAAAATAATTTTGCTGCTGGAGAAAAAATTTGGTTTTTCTTCCAAACTATATCCAATCCGGATTCAAGTTTTGGTGACAAGGGCCTGAAACAAAGACTGCTTTCGTTAGAAATATTGACAAGTTTGTCAAGCCCTATTGCATAACCTATTCCTGCTTCAACCATTAAACTTGCATTATAAATAAGATTGTATGTTGCAACAATATTCAATTTTTTTAGATTATCCCCAAACCAGTTAAAATATTCGTTTTGGGTGAAATTGTTAATGTTCTGGCGTGAACAAATCAAAGGCAGAGAAAGCAGATCGTTAATCTTAATCTCGTTTTTATTTGCAAGAGGGCTGTCTTTTCTCATAATTACACCCCAGACGTCTTTTGATGGAAGTGTTACGTAATCATATTTTGATAAATCTGTAGGCTGGATTAAAACTCCAAAATCCAATAACCCCTTATCGAGTCGTTCTGTTACATCTTCTGCGTTACCGCTGTATATGTGATATTTAATATTAGGATATTCGGATTGCAGACCCTTTATAATTTCAGCAATATATTTTATTGACTCTGTTTCTCCGCCGCCAATGTATATATCACCGCTTATTATGTCTTTAATTGAACGGAATTCTGCTTCTGTTTTGTCTACCATTTCAATTATTTCTTCAGCCCTTTTACGCAAAAGTATTCCTTCCTGAGTAAGTGTTATATTATGGCTCCCTCTAATAAACAGCTTTTGTCCGAGTTCATTTTCAAAATCTTTTAGCTGTCTGGATAATGTCGGCTGAGTCAGGTGAAGTGAATTTGCTGCTTTTGTTATGCTTCCTTCACGGGCTACTACAAGAAAATACTTTAAAACTCTAATTTCCATAATATTAACAATACATTTTATATCTATGCTTGTCAAGCATATCTATAAATACAATATAAGTATTTGCTATTTCTGAAATATAGTAAATAATAAATATATGGAGATGCGTATATGAAAACAGAACGAGAAAAAATGCTTGCAGGTGAAGAATATCTTTCATCATCACCTGAACTTGCAGAAATAAGACGAAGGACTGCTAAGGCAATAATGAAGTTTAATACGACCGGGAACAAAGCTTTTGTTAAAGACATTTTCGGATATGACATTGGTAATTCAACTTTGACTCCTCCTTTTTATTGTGAATACGGTGAGAACATAAAAATTGGTAAAAATGTGTTTATTAATTTTAATTGTTCGGTTTTATCCTGTGCATTAGTTGAAATCGGCGATAACTGTTTTATAGGACCAAATGTTCAATTATATACTGCAATTCATCCTATTGACCCTGAACAGAGAAGGAAAGTTGTTTTAACTGCTAAACCTATAAAGATTGGTAAAGATTGCTGGCTAGGTGGCGGTGTAATAGTTCTTCCTGGAGTAGAAATCGGAGAAGGTTCCACTATTGGTGCAGGAAGCGTGGTTACAAAAAACATTCCCGCACGTTGTGTTGCTGCAGGAAATCCATGCAGAATTTTGAGGTATTTGGATTAGGACATTTATGTTAAGACAAAAATTATATTTATATTGCAATATAGCATTAATAACAGCCGCATTAATTTCGGGACTGTCATTTGTGGCACAAAAACTCGGAATGAATTATGTAGGTCCTTTTACTTTTAATACACTTAGATGTTTTATAGGTTGTATTTCGCTTCTTCCTGTAATGTTTCTTTTTGACAAATTCTCAGTTAAGAAAAGATATTCTAATCGGGAATTAATTAACGGTGGCGTTTTAGCAGGCATAATTCTTTTCACAGCTTTTTCTATAAATCAATATTGTATGATATATGCAGATGCAGGCAAAGCAGGTTTTATAACCTCTTTGTACATAATTTTTGTACCTGTAATTGCAGTTTTTCTTAAGCACAAGCTTGGCTTGAATGTGAAAATAAGTATTGCTTTTGCTCTGGCAGGGCTGTATTTGTTATGTGCTAAAAGCTTTATGCAATTTGAAGTATGGGATATATTTCTTTTAATAAGTGCATTTTTCTTTGCACTGCATATAATTACAGTCAATTATTATTCAAAAAGAACTGATGTAATTAAATTTTCTGCTTTTCAGTTTTTTATTGCAGGAATAATCTCGCTTCCTTTGATGTTTATTTTTGAAAAACCGCTTTTAGAAACGATTTTAGAAGGCTGGAAGCCTATTTTATTTATCGGCGTTGTTGTAACAGGAGTTGCATATACACTCCAAATTTTCGGACATAAAGCTACAAAACCCGTTCTTGCAACATTAATTCTCAGCAGTGAAGCTGTTTTTGCAGTAATTGGCGGAATGCTTATATTAGGAGAAACTTTAACTTTTAAAGAAATAATTGGCTGTATTTTAATGTTTGCAGCAATAATCGTTTCGCAAATATCGTATAAAACTAAAGGAGATTTACATATGAAAAATAGAATTTCAGACAAAACATTTGATGAAGAACGTTCGTTGTACAATTTGCAAAATACTGAGGTTGTAAACTGTAAATTTGAAGGACCGGCTGACGGAGAATCGGTTTTAAAAGAGTCGGGTAAGGTCGATATTAAAGAATGTTCATTTTCGCTTCGTTATCCGTTATGGCATTCAACAAATTTCAGTTTGAAAAATTCTTCAATGGATGAAAAGACAAGAGCACCGTTATGGTATTCAGGAAGTGGAACGATAGAAAACTGCAAAATTGAAGGAGTAAAATGTTTAAGAGAGTGCAATGACATCATTATAAATGATTGCAATATTGCTTCACCTGAGTTTGGCTGGAAGTGCAAGAATTTGAAAATTACGAATTCATCAATAGATGCTGTATATTTTCTGTTTGAATCGGAAAATGTCGAGCTAGTTGATTTGAATATGACCGGCAAATACTCATTTCAATATATGAAAAATCTTTCTATAAAAAATTCTTCTCTTGATACAAAAGATGCTTTCTGGCACAGCAAAAATGTTGTTGTTGAAAACTCTGTCGTTAAAGGTGAGTATTTGGGTTGGTTTTCTGAAAATCTTACATTTGTAAATTGTAAAATAATAGGAACTCAGCCGTTGTGTTATTGTAAAAATCTTAAACTCATAAACTGTACAATGGAAAATACTGATTTATCTTTTGAATATTCGGAAGTTAACGCGGATATAATTGGGAACATAGTATCTGTTAAAAATCCAAAGTCAGGGATTATAACAGCTGATTCTGTTGGTGAGGTTATTATGGAATATGCAGTAATGAATTGCACTGGCAAAGTAAATATCAGAAAAAATTTAAGTTTGACTTAAAAAATCATTATTTTACTTTTTTAGTTGCTGAATTGAATGATTATAGAATAGTTCTTTGAATTAGTCATTTTATTTTCTGTTACTAATGCTGCAGTTTTATTTTCATAATTTTTTATAACACCTTGTTTAATCAAAATGCCATTTTGAGAATCGTTTTGAACAACTGTTGTAGGGATTTCAATTGGTTTTTTACTTTTAGGATTGATAATTATTTTGGAATCAAGTGCTGGAAGATTGTTTTTTATTGAATATGGCTCTGATACCTGAATAATTTTGACTTTGTTCGATTCTTTTGAATTTGGTAAATCAAAAAATATTGTATTAAAAGTTTTATTTTTTATATTCATATCCTGAACAAGTAAATATTTTTCAGAAGATGTTCCTTGATGTTTTATATATTTAAAAGCTTTTATTAAATAATTATTTTTATCATTGTTAAGTTTAAGTTTTTCAAGGATTGAATTATCTGTAATCGAAATAGTTGAATAAGGACATTCGCATCCTGAAGCATAACCGCAGGCAAGCCCTGACTTGTTTGCAAAATACCATCCTAATCCTCCTAGGGCTGCAGCTCCTCCAAAAACAGAACCAAGCGTAATTGCAGTTACTGCTCCTCCGCTTAATCCATTTGAGCCACCTGTGCTGCTTCCGGGAGGAACACTGTCAATAGGAATTTCAAATGTATTATTGCTAGACAGAGGATTGCTTAAAACCGATTGTGAAGCAATGAAAAATATTACTAAAATTAGGAAGAATTTTTTCATATAGCACCCAATGTAAAAAGAATTGATCCTCTGTATCTGCCTAAAACTGTGTCAGGTTTTACGTCAACAAAAGGAGTAAAAACATCTGTTATCATATGATCATACGGGTCGTTAATTGTTATAGAGCCAGGTTGTACTGACAAGTTTGAGGAGTTAAAATTATATAATCCATCTTTGTGTTTTAATTCTTTAAATTGTGCATTCACTATTATTGGAGTTGATGAGTTTGTATGAATTTGCACCTTAACAGGACTTAACCTTAGCATTATATCGTTTGGAGAAGTGTTTTGTGAATTTTTGATTTTCATATTTGGCATAGGTTCATCTCTGTCATATTCAACTGTTTCGACAATAACCTTTTCAATTTCCATTACCTGCGGCAAAGAAGTTGAAAGGATTTGCGATGATTGCTGAGCACAGTGTGCATTCTGACTTATCACAAAAAAAATAAATATTAAAAGTATTGGTTTATAGTTCGCCATATTAATAACAAATTTATTAATTGTTTGCATTTTTTACAACCCGCAAATGACTAATGAAAAATAAACCAATTAGTCATCATAAGACTAATTCAATGTTGTATTAAATGAATATAAATTATTTTTGTTGAGGCTTAAATGAAAAAAGTATTATTAATTTTCATAATTTTTATAATTTCATCCTGTAATAAAGGATATTGTGGTGTAACCATCCAAAGCACCGGTGGAACCACAATAGGCTCAAACTATGTCTCAACACCAATACAAGCCACTATTACAACACTTATATCATTGACCTTAACAATGAAAGTAAAAGCACTTGATCAGTATATAACTAACACTTCAAATTCAAATTATAAAATTCCTGTATCTCAACTTTATTTAAACAATGGAACTAATGAATTCCAAATGATTTATAACACTCAGGTGACTACTATAAATGGTTTGGCAATAACATTACTAGGATATATAGTAAATTATACTTGTACTATAAAAAATATAGGGGTACTTCCACCGGGAACTTATACAACAAGACTTCAGTTTGATACTAATACAACGCTATCACCTGACACAGCTGTTTATACTTTAAGTTTTACCATTCCATACTCACAGGATGTTTCAACAGTTACAAATCCTGTGAATATAACTTTGACCCCGGATAATGTTTTTGACGGAAGTGCAGTTGTAGATAATGTTACAACTCCGCAAATTATTGTTAAATCAAACGGAAAATGGAAGCTTGTTATGAACACTTCCAGTATAGGAACTTTACCTGCAAACTATTATTTTTTAATAACGGGTGTATCTTCTAATGTGACCAATTATATAAATACAGAAACTCAAATTCAAGCAAATCAACAGTATGTCTTGGCAAGTGGAAATCCTACAGTTACAGCACCTGTTACGGGTACTTATACAACGGACTATATAAATTTAAAATACCGGCTTAAAAATGTTTCAGGAACTTATATTGGAGAAGGTTCATATAACAATAACGTTACTTATTCAATTCAACAAGGAGATAATTAATGAAAAAAATATTTTATACTGTATTTTTGCTTATTATATCTGGAATATTTTCCGTATCTAATGCCGCAATAAAAGTTACACCAACAATTTTGGAACTAAATACTAATAATGCACGAAGTAATTATCTTACAGCATCTTTTGATATTCAGGGGGATAAAAATGAAACTATACGTTTTAAAGTGTATCCTGAATACTTCAAAATATCTCAAACAGGTACAATGGATATTTATGAAAATACAGACGAGGCTGACTCATTAATAAAAAATGCAAGATTTGTACCTAATGAATTTACATTGCAAAACGGCAAGTCACAAAAAGTCCGTCTTACAATAGCTAATTTAAACACTCTAAAGGATGGAGAATCAAGAATGGTTTTATTCTTAGAAGATGTTGCCGCAAAAGAATTATTTTTGCCGTCCGGTCAAAAAGATGTCCAGACAAAATTATTAATTAAAACGCGGGTCGGAATACCTGTATATGTTGATAAAGGCCGTTTTGTAAAATGTGCAAAAATTGATACTCTTAATGTTGAAAAAAATAAAAATGAAATTAATGCAGCACTTAAAATTATATCAGAAGGCAACAGTAAAGTAAGATACACAGGAAAAGCACAAATAATAAAAGATAAGAAATTAATTGCTGAATATCCAATAAAAAGCAATGTTGTTGGCTCAAACAGTTTTTTATTTACCAGTGAAGATATACCAATTGAAAATATTACAGAGAGCGGTGAATATACTCTGCGTATGATACTTAACTATTCCGATGAAAAAGGAAAATTAAAAAATCTTATAAAAGAAAACAAATTTACAATTGAAAATACA
>JBKUMA010000001.1:0-5663 GCA_046955055.1 Candidatus Gastranaerophilaceae bacterium | reverse complement strand
ACATTAATTTAATCAGATTAAAAAAGGAGGAAAAAACAATGATTAACAAAAAACTGGCAGGAATTCTAATATTACCTGCAATGTTTACAGCAATGAATGCTTCTCATGCTCTTTCTAATACGGCTTCTCAAACACTTCAAGCTACGTTAGGAACATACCTTGACATAACAGCCTTAACAGCTGGTGCAGTTACGACTACAACGATTGCTCCTGATACCGGAAATCTTGCAACAGCACTGATTTCAAAATTCCAGGTAAATTTAAACACAGATACACAACAGCTCTATCTGCAAGGAAATACAACCGGTGCAGCGGGAAGTGTAAATGCTCTTTTTCAACAGGGTGGACAAACTTATGTAGTATTTTCAAATACCGCCTCTGGAAAACAGCCTACAGCAGCAGCAATTGCCGATTGCAAGGTAGCAGCTCCTACTGCGGCAAACAATGCTAATGCTATTGCTTATCCAATTGCAAGTGTTGCTCTTGATAACAGCGGAACTGCAACCTATGATACAACCAAAAATCAATATAATGTAACTGTAAATGGTGGTACTACAATAGCCACAACAACAACAGGTACTACTCCTTATACAAACACATATTCATTTTTGGATAATGCAGGCACCTACCAGGCTGTTATGACACTTACATCTACAAGCTTATAGGCAAAAAAGTGAAATTCCTGTTAAAATTTTTTATAATTAATTCCTTGCTCACTCAATGTTGCTATGGAGCCGCTACTTTTCAACAGACGATTACTACAACTATTCCGGCTGCAGTGAATATTACTGCAATTAATACAGCAGCGGCACAAGGAACAATAAACCCGTCTACAGGAAATTCTTCTTCACCCGCAGCCTCTTTTCGTCTACAAACAAACGGAGCGGATTCGAAATACACATACGTTGTTCAATCAACGCTTCTTACTTCTGGAGGAACAAGTGTTAATGCTTATGCACAAGTCGGGTCACAAGGGTATATTCTTTTAGGAAATAATTCACCTTCTTTGTACCCGACAACTGCTGCGGTTAACAATATTAAAGGCGGAACACCAACAGCAGCAAGCAATGCAAATGTTATAGCATATCCTGTTACAAATACTCTTAGTAATTTAGCATCTGCTACTCTAACAAATAACGCAGCATATGGTGGATTGTGCTATATTGTGACAACAGGTACAAGTAAAGATGGTACCATTGCACAGACCTTAGGTGCAGCACCGCTTTCAAATACATATTCATTAACAAATGACAGGGCAGGGATTTATCAGGCAGTAGTTACATTTACAGCGAATAGAAACCCGTAAAAGTGAAAGTTTTTTTTAAGCGTTTTTTTCTATATGTTTTAGCAGGGCTGATATTTTTTATACAGCCCTGTATTGCAGCTGAAAAAGCAGAAACAGTTATTTCATATATAAACTTGAACGACTCTGTGTATTATGATGTTGAAATTCTGCTTGTAAATGGTGAAAAAATTTTGTTACCGTTTAAGCAGCTTTCAGAAATTTTTGAAGTTAAGGTGAAAACAAATCATTCAACTAAAGAAATTGACTTTGAAACTTCTGACGGTAAAACAGGACGCATAGGTAAAAATTACATTCAGTATGAAGGCAGAAAAATTTCTCAAGAAAAAAATTATTATTTAAAAAACGGTTTGATGGATGAAGTTAAAGATGAGATTTTCTGCAATGAAAAGGATTTAAGCATTATTTTTGATGCAAGAATAAAAACTGACAAAAATGACTTATCATTGAAGGCTTATACTGATAAGTCGCTTGCAGTTTTACAAACTGAAATTGAAAATGATGATGACTTTTCTCCTAAATTTAAGGCATTTACAAATGTAGAAGCCCCAGATAAAGAGAGAAAGGTGCTTTTTAATTCAATTTCGTTGAGCAATAATACAATGAGTGACTCAATATCAAATTATTTTTTAAATGATTCAAAAAATGCACAGAAGAATATCTTTTTTAACAACAATACACAAATTGTTTTGAAGGGTAAGGCATATGGAGGTGATTTGAATATTGATTTAAACACTTATAATTATAAAGGTGAATTATTTTCATTTGGAGGCTTAGGTTTTAATTATCACAATAATTATAATGGACTTGATTATGAACTCGGAAGAGTGCGTGGCATTAAAGAGGAAGATTATACAATTGCTAATCAGATGCTTGGAATTCAATTTGGAAACTACGAAACGAGAAAGAAGGGTTATCGTGATATAAACGGATATGTTTCGAAAGACAGTCTTGCAAAAGTTTTTATAGACGATGAAGAGTACGCAACTCTTTCTACTTATGACGGTTATTATTCATTGAGTAATTTGTACTTAAATCAAAAACCTAAATCTATAAAAATAGATGAACTTAAATCTGATGGTACATCAAATGTTGTTTATGAAAAAAAATATCAAAAATATGAAAATATGCCGCAGGAAAAACAAAAAAAATATACAGCTTTTGCAGGTGTGACAGGTTTTAATAATAAACTTTTTAATTCTAACGGATATATTTATGAAATGAATACCAAAAAATTTCTAACAGGTGCACAATATGAATATGGTATTAAAGAGAATTTAAAATTTGATAGCAAAATAGTTTTTGACAAAATTTATTCCAGACCCCAAAATTCTATATGGCAAAGTATTTATTCAGCAGACGCACTTTTAACCTCGGGTACATGGAAAAATCCCAACAATCTTGAAGGGCTTAGCAGTTTAAATACTATAGAATATATTAAGAATGATAATTTAAAATATAAAACTTCATTAGGTGTTAGTACTGTAAAAGATATTAGTCTTTCGGAGTCACAAAAGCCAGGGTATACACTTACTGCACAGGCTGATTATTCTAAAAATAATTATAATATTAAGGCCGGAGTTTTTAATACATCGCCTGATTTTTACTTGGCAGGCAGTGACGGTAGTTATATTAATGACAGAACAGGTGCTTTTATAAAAGGAAGCATTGCCGGAAATGATTGCGGGATGGATGGAAGCTTTAAAAAATATTTTTCAAATGCTGACAAACGTTTTGAAGGTGGACTGATAAACTTTAATGAATACAGTTTTGGAATTCGTAAAAGTATAGAAAAAGTTGCTGATGTGCGGTTTAATATTAACGGACGCGAAGGAAGCAATTCTATAGCTAAAAATAGAAGTTATTATTATGATTTGAATTTTTCCAAAAGAATAAAGAATGATTTGCAATTGCAGGCAGGTAAGTCTGAAAGTAATTATCAAACTGATTATGAAGAAAACATGTCAGGATATACAGGTTTTAAATCACTTTATTCAACAGTTTACTTGAAGGCCGATTATAGACTCCCTAAAAACGCAGGTACTGTTTCACTAGGACATGATGTTATTAAATATAATTATTCAAACCAAGAAAATAAATATAATATGATGAAAATCGGCTATACTTTTCCGGAAATCAAAAGAGTTACTCTTAGTGTTGGTACTGGGTATAAATATACCGGTTCTGATAATGGGTTTGATTTTTCTCTCAACCTTGCTTACAGAACAAAGTCGGGACGTACAGTAAATGTAAATTACCAGTATAATCAAATGGGTGGATATATAATCAATAATATGTATCTTCCAATGAGTTCGCGTCACTCAATCAATCTTGTATTAAATGATACTTTGGCAGTTTTGCCTTCCGGTTTAAAATCAGTTGGGTTTAATGATGATAACAGAGGCTATGCAGATATTACGGCATACATAGATAAAAATAAAAATGGGAAATATGACAAAGGTGACATTCCTGTAAAAAATGTACCTATAAAATGCAGCTGGGTTAACAATGAAATTTATACTAAAAGTAATGGAAAAGCAATTCCTTCAGGCACTGAAGCAGGTATTTACCATGTAAAAATTGATACTGATAAATTAAATGCTACATTATATCAGGAGAAAGGACTTTCAAATGAAAAGATTGTGAGAATTGACTCAAAAAAAACAACAAAAGTAGAATTCCCATTAAAAAGTTGTGTAGGAAATATAACAGGAAATCTGAAAATTATAGATGATTTTGGTAGAACAAAGAATATAAATGATTTTATAGTAGTAATCCATGATGAAAAAGACGAAGAAGTTGCATACAGTACAGTGGATGATAAGGGTAAATTCTATTTTTCAGGTATTGAACCAGGTAAATATACATTAAAACTTGATGACAGTTTTATAAATTCAAATGCATTGGAAAATTATGAAAATAAAAGTGTTTTAAATGTTGATATTCCTTATACATATAAAAGTTTTGTAGACATAAATGATTTAGAACTTGTATACAAAATGAATTAATACCGACAAAAATTTTTGTTCTTATGGTATTGACTTAGAGCTGCTATCAAGTAGTAAAATTAATGTGTATTAGATAAGTGTAGGTGAAAATTATGAGAAAAATATTTATTTTAATTTTAATCGCTTTGTTTTTACAAACTAATGTATATGCATTGACAAATAATAAAGAGGAGAAAAATATGACAAGGGCTGAAATTTGTGAAAAAATTTTTCAAGAATTATTTAAAACAAAAGCTTTAACTAATACTGGTGATGATCCAGAAATGATGGCAATATTACAAAAGTATATTTTTGGAGAGGTATTTACTGTTGGAGAGCTTACTATTAAACAAAGAGAAATGATAACTGTTACTTCTTTGACAGTTCAACAAACACTTCCTCAATTAAAAGCTCATTTGAACGCAGCATTGAATGTTGGAGTTACGCCGATTGAATTAAGAGAAATAATTTATCAATGTGCACCATTTATAGGATTTCCAAAGACATTAAATGGTTTAAGTGTTTTAAACGAGGTATTAAAGGATAGAGGTGAGCAATTGCCACTAAAAACATGTGGGACTGTTCAGGAAAATGAGCGTTATACAAAAGGATTTGCTATTCAAAATCCAATATATAGTGATGAAATAGAAAAATTATTGTCAGGGCTTCCTAAAAATATGGGGCATGATGTATCCAGATTTTTAACTGAGTTTTGCTTTGGAGATTTTTACACAAGAAAAGGTTTGGATATAAAAACAAGAGAGTTGTTAATTATAAGTATATTAGTAACTACTGGTGATACAAATACGTTAAAAAGTCATATAAAAGGAAACCTAAAAGTTGGCAACACAAAAGAGGAAATAACTGCATCAATTATTCAATGTTTACCATACGTAGGTTTTCCTAATACAATAAGTGCCTTAAGCACTTTAAAAGATGTTTTGGCAGAGTAAGGAAATATTTAAGAAGTTTATAAAAAAAACTAAAAAATAACCAAAAGGAGAAAATTATGATAAAAAATATACTAACAATAATATTTGCAGGATTAATTTTTATAGGAGTAAGCAGTATGGCAGAAGCTAAAACGTTAAAAAATAATTGGGATAAAACTTTCCCAAAATCCGATAAAGTAACAATTCAGAAAGTTGAATTTAAAAATAGGTTTGGAATAACTTTGGTTGGTGATTTATATACGCCAAATACTATGAGAGAAAATGATAAACTTCCAAGCATAGCTATTTCCGGTCCGTTTGGTGCGGTAAAAGAACAGGCTTCGGGGCTATATGCTCAAAAATTAGCAGAGCAAGGCTTTATTACATTAGCCTTTGACCCGAGTTTTACAGGTGAAAGCTCAGGGACCCCAAGGCATGTTG